>JAUUZB010000093.1 GCA_030590185.1 Deltaproteobacteria bacterium | reverse complement strand
GCCTGGTCGGTGATGGCGCGGTACTCGATGCCGAACATCTTGCCGGTGAGGTCGAAGAGGCCGTCGCGGGTCTTGGTATAGGTAAAGTACTGGCGGACTTTTTGGGAGTCGAAGGCGTACTTCTCCTTTTTGACGATCTCCTCGATGTAGCTCTTTTGCCAATCACCGACCTCGGTGGCCCCGGGCGTGTCCTTGCGCAGGCGAGCGAGCAGCTCCTGGTAGTCCCGTTGGGAGCGTTCGGCCGCCACCACCTTGATCTTGTCGATGAACTCCCGGGCCGCGGCCTCGGTTTTGATCATCTTGTCCTCGGTGATGTACGCCGCCCAGCTCGCGTAGCCGAGCAGCGTGGCGAGGCGGTGGCGCTTGGCCAACAGCTTGGAGAGCACCTCGAGGTTGAGCGGGTAGCCGCGCTTGCGAAACTCCCGGTAGAGACGCAGCCGCGCCTCGTCGGAGCGGGCGTAGGTCGCAAACGGAATGTAGTCCGGGTAGTCGGTGGTGATGGTGATCTTGCCATCCTCACCCGGTTGGTGCGTCTCGGCGTCGATGTAATCCTGGGGGAGCCCGGCGAGGTCGTCGACCGAGTCGAGCTGGATGGAGCGCACGTCCTCTCTAATGTTCTTGCCGAAGTCCTGACCGAGGGTGACCAGCTCGTCGCGCAGGGCGCGGATCTCGGTGCGGGTCGCCTCATCCTTGTCGACCCCGGCGCGCCTAAAATCACGCAGGACGTGCCCGACGTAGCGTTGGGTTACCGCATCCTCGCCCGAGGCGTCGACCGCCGTGACCGCCTCATAGAGCGGGCGCGATAGCCCGATGTCGGTGGCCAGGTTCTTGAGCTGCTGTTCGCACTGGTCAGCCGCCTCGCGCATGGCCGCGTCCGGATGCACGGCGCTGAACAGACCGGCGCGGTTGATGTAGCTGTCGATGATGATCCAGAGATCATTGGCCGGCTCGAGCACCGTGGCGATGTTCTTCTCTCCGCTGACCTGCTCGAGCTTTGCGAGGGCGGCGGTGGCGGAGTCGAACCCGTGCTTGCAGTCTCGTTTATAGGCCCGAACGGCCGGTGAATCGTCAGACATCTCTACTCCAGGCGTGGCTCGGGGGCCGGGCGTGTTCTGGCTGGCACAGGCCAGCAGCGTCACGGGCAGTGAAACGAGCGTAATGCGAAGCCTCACACAATCCTCCTGGGATCAGGGATCGAAGGCGGTGTTGGCCTAACAGCAATCTGCCGGGAGCTGAAGGGATCATTGCTCCGCGCCCGGCGGTCGCCAGCCCCGCAGGGCGCCGGCGTGTTCGTGACGCCGATAGACGCGGGGCTGAAATTTGGCGTTCGGCCCGAGGGGCTCGAAGATCAAGTACTCCCCCGGTCGCATTTCGATCGACACGAATTTGCCCTCCTCACCGGGCGCCGGGCGAAAACGGGGATGTCCGATCAGGTAGGTGATGCCGCGATCGCGGACGTAGGAGGTCGGCACGCGCAGTTGGTGCCCGGCCGGGCCGCGGACGCGAAAGGTTGGATCGCGGGCGATGGCGCGATCGTTTAGGCCCAACAGGTCCAGGGCCGGGGCATCAACCAGGTAGGCGATGACCCCAGCCGGGCGGATGGCGATCGACTCGCCGGGCCCGAGATTGAGCGCCAACCACCGGCCGGCGCGGGCAAACAACCGGGTGTAGCGCCGCTCCCGTTCCGGGCTGGTGATGCGGCCGTCCCCCCGCTAGGGCGCGTAGATGCTCGCGCCGTTGGCGACCAACAGGCCGAGACCGAGCGCCCCGATCAGCAAGCCACGCCGCCCAGGCCGGCTCGCCAGCCAACGGGAGAGGACCGCGATCCCGGCGGCGGCGAACAGCGCCCACAGCGGCAGGATGACCTCGAGGAAACGAAACTCAAAATAGTCCCCGCCAATGAAGGCCAGATAGCCGAGATAGACGAACGTGACCGCGACGAGACAAACCGTTGCGGCGCGCCGCTCGCCTGACCAGAGCAGGGCGACCATGCCCACCACCACCAACGGTACATAATAATGGATGTGATTCGCCGCCGCGGCTGTCGCGAGATAGGTGGTGCCGCTGGCCAGGGCCGGCCCCGCGACCTTGGCGTAGAACGTGTTGGGTAAGAGATCGCCGTAAAACCCCAAACGGAAGGCCAGGTGCGCGCCGCAGACCAGACCAAAGGCGGCGGCTTGATAGCCGAGCTCTCCTTGCTCGCCGGCTCGGCGGGCCTCGAACAACGCGGCCGAGGCCAGGGCGAGCGCGAACAGGTACCCCTCCGGACGCGTCAAGGCGAGGGCCGCGAGCAGGAGCCCGGTCACCGGCACCCGGCGCACCCGCCGCGCTCCCCAACGCAGCCAGGCGAGCAGGGCGAGGGCAAACAACGCCCCGAAGAGCTTGGTCTCCATCGCCTCCACCGCCCAGATACAAAACGTACGGTTGGTCGCCAGAAACAGCGGTGGCAACAGATGCAGCCAGCGCGGCTCGTCGGGCAGCAGTCGGGCGGTGATCCGCCAGCTCGCCCAAAGGGTGACCAACCCGCAGCCCACGCCGAGGAGCTGGGCGGTCGGCAAGGGGTCGAGCCCGAGGGCCATCACCCCGGCGAGCAGCACCGTCCAGGCAAAGCTGGTGTACCCCTCCACCGCCTCCCCCGGGTTGTAGACCAACCCGTGTCCCGCCAATAGCTGCCGGGCGTAGCGCATCGGGATGAAGGCGTCATCGATGACCGCCGGACCGATGAGCTGCCAATAGGTCAGGGTTTGGTGGAGAAAGACCAGGGCGATCACACCGAGGCCGACCCAGACGGCCCGTCCCGATGGCTGGCGCACGAGCGCCAAGGTCCGGGTGCATAGGGCACGCCCAACCCGGCGGCGCTCCAACTCCCGTCTCGACTCGCCCGCCGCCATCGCCCAGCTTGAGCCCGCAGCCGGTGGCGCTGTCAAGTCGCGTTTGACAACCCAGGGGGCTGAGCATACATCCCGGCCCGCACGATTACCCGACATGATCAGCGCACTCGTTACCCTCTCCGCCACGGTCATCACCGCGTGGATGCTATTTGACGCCATCCGCCGGCGGGTCGACGCCTATTGGTACCTCGTCATCCTGACCCCGCTTGGCGAGTGGGTGTATTTCTTTGCGGTCAAGATCCACGACTACGACCTGCGCCGGGTGAAGAAGACCTTGAGGTTCGAGCGTTCGCCCTCGGTGGAGCAGATTCGGACGCAGCTCGAGGAGACCCCCAGCGACGAGAACAAAATCCTGCTCGGGCAGGCGCTCTACGACGCCAAGCACTACGACGAGGCCACGGCGCTGTTCGAGGAGGTCCTCGATCGCGACGAGCATGACAAGGAAGCGCTCTACGGCGCGGCCCTTTGCCAGATCAACCGCGAGGAGCTCAGCGAGGCGGTGGAGCAGCTCACCCTCCTGATCGAGCTCGACCCGACCTTCGGCGACTACGAGCCCTGGTTCGACCTCGCCTTTGCCCACTGGCAGCTCGAACAAAAAGCCGAGGCGGTGACGGTTCTAGACGAGCTGGCCAAGACCTCGCCGCGCATCAAGCACAAGGTGATCCTCGGCAAGTACCTCACCCGCAGTGGTGAGCCGACCCGCGGATGCGCCATGCTCGAAGAGGCGCTCGATGATTACAAGCAGGCCAACGGCTTCATCAAGCGCACCAGCGGCCGCTGGGCCCGGGAGGCGAGGGACGTGCTGGTAGAGGCCAAGCGGGCCAAGGCCTGAGCTCAGTCGTCGGTCTCGGGGGCGCCGCATTCCCGGCGCAGAAAGGTGGCGAGACGATCGCCAACCGCATCCGGCACCGGGGTGGACAGAGCGTGCCGGCAAAGCTCGGCGGTCTTCTTGTAGCTATCGAAACAAGCGCGGCAGACCGGGTTGCTCTCGACCCGCCTGCGAATCTTTTGATGGAACGTGGAATCCTCGACGCCATCGAGGAGCTCGCCCATGGCTAGGCCACACTTTTGGCACAGACCGTCGTCGTCGAATTTAGCCATCAGCACCCTGTTGTTTTAATCAAGGTCATTCGGCGGGCAAATGCAAGCCTAGGCCGGACTTTCGACCTTCGTTTAGGATGCCGGCTCAACCGAAGCGGTGCGGCGCAGCAGGCGCACCAACAGGATGAGCAGCACGTAGGTCCCGGCGAAGGCTAGGTAGCCGATCAGGTCGTGGGCGATGGTCCAGGTGAGGTCGCCGTTCCCCCACCGATCCGCGGCGTGGGTGCTGAGCGCGACCCGCACCACGTTGCCGCAAAACCCGAAGACCGGGGTCAGCGCGATGAACGCCAGGCGCACGTTCCAGCGCGACAGGAACAGCTCGGCGATCACCAGACCGAGGGTCCAAAGGGAGAGCAGGGTCTGGGAGCCGGCACACAGGGCGGTGACGGTCACCACCAGGCCATCCCCGACCAAGGTCGGATCCACGCCGGTGCCGAGCACGACCTCGACCGAGAGCCCGCTCAGATTCACCAACAGGCCGGCCGCCCGGGCGGTGATCCCCTGCACGGCCAGGTCGAGGGCCGGGCCCACGTCGCGCTCAAAAGGATAGACGCTCGCCGCCAACAGCAGGAGCGGGGCGCGTCGTCCCAGGGTGATGGCGAACCGCCACACCGATGCCGCCCGGGGGGTCGGGGTTGCCCAGGCCGCCCCGGCCGCGACGCCGCAGGGTAGGCTCAACACCCAGAACCCAGGCCAGATCAGGGCGAGTCCGGCGGCCAGGGCCGAGAGGACCAGGCAGGCGATCATCGGCCGATTGACGCCGGCACCGATGCCGACGCCAACCCCGGACGGAGCCCGGGGACGCCGCAGCCAAACCAACGCCAACAGCCCGCCGAGGGCTGCCAGACTACGCAATTCACCGAACGGCGCCCGAGCGCTCGAGGACAGGAGCCAGGGAAGGAGGGGCAGGTGCAGCGCCAGGGTCAACGCCAGCAGCAAGAGCACAGGCCGGCGTAGGGTGGGCGCGGGTGCGGCCGGGTCCGGCGCGGCAGCCGGGTCCGGCGCGGCGCTGATGCGCGTCACTTTCGCCGGCGACGATGGATCAGGTAGCCGACGATCACGATTGCCTGGGCGACCGCCAGAGCCATCGGGGTCAAGGCCGGCACGGATACCGACACGACGCCGCCGCCGCCGCCGCCGCCGCCGGCCAAGGCCGGCAACGCTATCGTGCTGATCGCGAGGATCACCCACCCGCCGAGCCAACCGATCGTTGCTCGCATGAGAAGAGACCTCTTTCTACCCCGTGCCATTCGCACGCTGGGATTCTACCACGGCACCAACGCCGCACCAATTCGTTACGCGCACCACGTTACGCTCACCGCGCTCCTTTGCCCCTCAGCGTTGCAGGCTCGCCACGAATACCTGCCAAAGCTCTGGAACCTCGAGCAACCGCATGCGCATGCCGCTCTCCAACTGAATGGCGCTCAAGGCGCGGTGGGTGCGTTTGGCGTCGGCGACCTCCGCCTCGAGGGTGATGTCCCCCACGATCGGCAGCTGAAGGTCGAGCCGAGCGCGACTCCCGATCGGGTACACGATGCGGGTGTTGACGAACAGCCAGTCGCGCGCCACCGTCGTGGTGTAGCCGACCGCGTCTTTTTGCCCCACCTCGCGACAGCGCACCTTGAGACGATGACGGATCTCGGCGGGCGCCTGCTGACGCTCTTTATCGTCTGGTCCCTGTTGGGCGAGGCTAATCTGCAGGCGATGCATCATCTCACGGGCGTCTTGATTGTCCGGCGCGCAGCGCAACACCCGGGCGAGGTGGTCCGTGGCCAGCTCCAACCGGCCGCTGTCGAGCAACAGGCCGGCGAGCTTGAGGCTCGCCTCGACGTGACTCGGGTCGAGAAAGAGCGCCTGGTCCAGGCAGGAGAGCGCCAAGCGCAGCTCGGCCCGGTCGGGCTGCGGACCGGCCTGTCCGAGGATGGCATCGGCGAGGGCGACGCGCAGGGCCGGCTCGGTCCCGTTCTCGGTGATGGCCGCCTCGAGCACCGACCTGGCCCGACGGAAGTCGCCTTGGGCCAGCAACCGTTGAGCGCGATCGTGGGCGCCCATCGAGACGCGCACCGAAGGCGACCGGGGCGTTGGCGGCGTGGGGTCGGCGACCTGCTCCCGACGCCGGGCCGGGTCGTGAAGAGTCTCCCAGGCCCGGAACAGGATGGCGCGGATCTCGTTGACCTGTTTGAGGGTGGTCGACGGGAGGTCGGGTGGCGGATCCCGAAGCCGCAACAACGCGACCTGCTCACGGTAGGCGGCGTCGACCTGCTCGCTGTCCGCGTCGGCCTCGAGGCGTAGGGCGGCGAAGAGATCCGCGCCCTGCAAAAAGAGCAGGTGCCGGGCGATCAGCTCCGCGAAGTCACTCTGGCCGGGTGGCGGCTCGGTGGTCTCAGCGCTCTCGGCGGCCTCAACGGGCGCATCATCGTCATGGAGCTCGACCGCGTCCCCGGGACTCGACTCGAGCTCAATCACGCCGATGAGCTGCAATAAATAAAGTGCCTTGGCCACGCGATCGATCATCGCCGGCCGGTGATCGAGCGCCTCACGAACCGTGCGCCGTCCGTCGAGCATCTCCCACAGACCGAGTTCGGCGAGCGGCGGGCGCACGAGGTCGGCGTGGGCCGGGAACAGATCCGTGGCCACGATGAACGATCCCTCGTCGGCGGCGAAGCCCTGGGCGAGCTCGAGGCCATCGTAATAGTCGTTCACGCCCCGCCACAGGGCGCGCAGGGGATGGACGTCGCAGTGCAGGGTGTTGAAGGCAAAGGAATCATCCGACTGAATCGAGAAGTCACCATCCCGCCAGGCAAAACAGTTGACCAGTTTGTTTTCGGTTTGGCGTTGCATGGCAGCGATCAAGCCGCTCTCGGTCAGCGCCCCGATCCCCACCAGCGCCTCGCCCGGTCGGGTCTGATCCGTCTCCATGAACTGTTGGGCCTGCTGCAGCTGTGCCGTGGTGATCGCTCCCTCCCCGAGGAGCATCTGCCCGAGGGTCTCGGAGAGCTGACTGGAATCCACCCGCACCGGGCTGCCTGCCAAGAAGCAAACCGCGCGCTCTACCCCATGGCGCGTCAATTGCAGCACTCCGGAAAAACCGTTGCGGTAGAGACGAACGATGAGGTGGGGCAAGCCAAACTCTCGAATCGAGCCGCGGGCCGGCAGGCCACCGGCCACGCGGTCGAGCACCGCGAAGGGGGCCCATGCGGTCGTGTGCCTGGGCGGCACCTCGACCATTCCTGATCCATCGAGGGTGGCCGGGTCGGAGAGATCCTCGAGCTCCAGGTCGACCCCGGTAGGCTCGGCGCTCGGCGCACCCGTGGGCACGGGCGGTGGCGGAGGTGGCGGCTCCGCGCTGCTCCCCGGCTTGGGCACCGGCAGGGCACGCCAGACGGCGTGTCGCGGCCCTGGGTCGACAGCGGGGCCGGGCCGAATGCCCCACCCTTCGAGCAGGGCCAAGAAGGCGTCGACCCGCAGGGGATGGCTCAGGGTCGCGTCCCAGACGGTGTCTCCGTCCTGGGGCAAGGGCCCGCTCGCCGCCAGCAACACGGTGTGCGTCTCGGCGACCCCTGCCTTGGCCGCGGCGCAGACCTGCTCGGCGTTGGGCAGACCGAGCCCACAGATCAAGAGGCGCACCGGCCGAGAATAGATACGCATCAAGGCATCGGCGGAGCGACCGACCACCTCGACCGCGAAACCGTTGCGCACCAACAGCGCGTGCAACAGCTCGCGCTGCGGACTGGCAAAATCAGCGATGAGAACGAACGGTCCCATCTCCCCTGCGGTCCTCCCCGGGGTGCTGCCCGGCACCTCCATAATACGGACGTTCCCCAGCTCACGTTTGGGACGCGTGGTCAGCGTCCGGCGCTTGCTCCTGTTGGATCACCACCTCGAAATCGCACGCCGTCTGCTCGAGCTGTACCAACGCCGCGGCCAGCTCCTCGCCGCGCCGCACGTCCGTGAACACCAACACCTCCTCGTGCTGCTCCGGCCCGTTGAGCTCGAGACGCTTGAAACTGCCGAGGCTGTGGGTGTGCCGGGAGTAGAAGACCAGCCGAATCAACCAATCCTGGAGCGGGGCGCGCACCACCTGCCGGGCGAACAGCGGCCGCAGCTCGCGTTGGATGATCCCCTGCTCGAGGTCGACCAACAGCCGCCCCGGCCGCAGGTAGAGGGAGACCAGCCAGGCCAGACAGGCCGCGGCGAACAGACCCGAGAGGACCGCGCCCGCGATGAGCGCGCCATGGGAGAGCTCGATGCCAAACAGGGACGCCGCGCCCCCCAGACGTGCCAGGTGGATCAGCTCGCCGCAGGCGATGACGCTGCCGAAGCTCGTGCCCCAGGCCCAGTTGGTCGGGACTCGCACCGACACGTCGATCGCGGACATGGGTCCCCATAGCACAAAGCCCGGCGCACACCGCGAGCCCGGAGATCGCCTTGACTGCCCCGGGGGTCTATGGCGCAGTCCGTGATTTCCTGGTCCCTCTTGGGGCTCAACTGGGGGCGATGGTGACGAAAGCGGTTCTCGTTTGGGATTTTGACGGCACCCTCGCCGACACCTGGTACGACATCGCCCTGACCCTCAACCGCGCCCTGCGCGAGGAGGGCTTTCGGGAGGCGACCCCCGAGGAGGTGCGGGCCTTCATCGGCCGCGGGGTCAAGAGGCTCGCCGAGCGCGCCATTCCCGAAGCCGAGCGCGACGAGGAACGCATCGAGGCGGTGGTTCAACGTTT
>JAUUZB010000414.1 GCA_030590185.1 Deltaproteobacteria bacterium | reverse complement strand
CTCCGAACACCAACCCGGTTTTCGACGAGGTGGAGATCTCCTTTGGGGCGAGCTCCAGCGCCAACTGGCTGCCGTTCCGGGAACCGGTGAAGATGTCGCCGCTCCAGAGGGTGCGCTTCCGGCCGACCTTTACCGCCGAGTCCAGCGAGACCTACCAGCTGCTGGAGGCGGACCTCGACACCCGGATGATCGATCTGGCCAACCTCACGGAGGAGATCGCGGTCAGCTGGTACGCGACCGACGGCACCCTCAACGACGATCTGACCTGGCCCAAGTTCACCCTCACCATCGATACGATCTTCACCGCCCCGGACAAATATCCGCCCGACAATGACGGGCGGATCACCCTTTGGATGGTGGCGCGCGATCAACGGGGCGGTCAGTCCTGGCGCTCGGTGGAGATCCTAGTGGTGGATCCGTGGGAGGCGAGGGAGTACGCCCTACATCCTACGCGAGTGATCGGCGATTGATGTTGGGGGCGGGCCGGAGATTGGGTTATATTGAGAGGAACCTGCGAGGAGGATGAGCGTGAAGAAGATCGATCGTCGGACCTTCGTAATCAAGGCCGCGCAGGCCGGCTCGGCCCTGGCCGGGATGTCGCTGGTACCGGGGCTCCTCACTGGCGAAGCCCGCGCCGCGGAGTCGCGGCCGGACATCTCGGTCGTCACCGGCAGTGATTACTTCCAGAGCACCATTGCGGCGGTCGAGAAGCTGGGGGGGATCGGTCGGTTCGTGTCAAAAGGGGACAGCGTGGGCTTGATGGCCAACACCTGGGCTAAGAAACCCGGGACCTACACCAAGCCGGAGATCGTGCTCGCCGTCGCGCACCTTTGTTTCGAAGCCGGGGCCAAGAAGGTCCACTTGGTGAAGAACGAGTCAGAGAGCTACTGGGAGCGCAGCCGGGCGTCCGCGAAGCACGGCAGCCTGATCGCCAAGCTCCTCCCGGATGACACGGATCACAAAACGATCAAGATCCCTGGCGCCAAGGTCCTCAAGGAGGCGGATATCCTCGAGGGGCCGCTCGTTTACGATCGTTTGTTCAACCTGCCCATCATCAAGAATCACTCAGGGGTGGCCATGACCTGCACCCTCAAGAACATGATGGGGCTGGCCGCTTTCTCCACCAACATCAAATTTCACTACGGGCCGAATTACATCCGGGGCTTCCTCAAGGAGCTCGGCGACTTTTTCGCCGACGTCGATTACTTCTCGCAGTGCGTCGCGGATCTCAACCGGGTGCGAACCGTCGAGCTCTGCGTGGTGGACGCCACCGAGTTCATCACCACCAACGGCCCGAGCGGCCCCGGCGAAATGGCCAGGCCCAAACAGGTCGTGGCCGGGACGGATCGGGTCGCCATGGACGCGCTGTGTTGTCAGTATCTCGGTTTGAAGGCGGCTGAGATCGGGATGATCACCAAGTCCCACGCCGCCGGGTTGGGGGAGATCGATCTCGGCCGGGTGAAGATTGCCAGGGCGGAAATTTGAACCGGTCGGAGAGTCGGATGACCGTCAGGCGGGTGATCTCGGTTTGCTCCGTAGCAGCGGCGCTGGTGTCGGTGACCGCGGTCATGGCCCAGGCAGAGACCGGCGGTGACCTGAGCTGGGCGCTACCGGATCCGGCCGCGCTGAAGATGCTCACACCCGTCGGCAAACCGCAGCAAGCCAACGCCGATGGCCTCTGGGAGCTGATTAACGGCGGCGCGGGCATCTACCTGAAGGCCGGCTTCGAGCGCGTCATCTTGCAGGAATACAAGTCGAAGTCCGGCGTGCTCTACGGCCTCGAGGTGTACCAGATGAAGACGCCGAAGGGCGCCAAGGAGGTTTTTGGCACCAAGGGCGGCAAGCAGGTGGCGAAGCCGGCCATCGGTCAGGGGAGCACGCTTGCGGATTATTATGGTTTGATCTGGCAGGGGCGTTTTTTCGTGACCGTGACCGCCTACGAGAAGACCGATGAGACCAAGGCGCGGCTCACTCAGATAGCGCGAGCCACGGTCGAGAAGTTTCGGGCGGCGCCCGCGCCAAAGTAACCGGCGCCCGAGACAACCCGACGCGGAAATGACATATAGTAGTGCCTGACACTACTATATTAGCCCGAGGCCCCAAAAGACCAACCAAGGAGAGCCCCCAACCACTCACGGCAGAACGACGATCGTGTCCCCAACCCCCATCCGACTCCAAACCTCATCCATCTCGTCATTCTCGATGGCGATGCAGCCGAGGGTCCAGTCGCCGTAGACGCCGCCCCCCTCGCCGTGGATCTCGATCAGACCGCCGAGGTCGGTGCCCTGGTCCGGGTAGCCGCAGCTCGTCTGGGACGCTTGGATGTCGTCTCGTTCGGCCAGGGAGATCAAGCCAGCGTTGTAGCCTCGCTCCGCGTCGTCGCTGTCCGGGTAGCTCAGCAGCAGGGCCAGGTAGTAGGAAGAGCCCGGGACCAGGGCGGCGACGTAGAAGATCCCCTCGGGTGTGCGGGCGTCCCCGCGCTGCTCCTTGTCCCCCATTGGATTTCCGAGGCCGACCCAGAAATTGGATCCGGTGTAGGCGAGGCCGCCGCTATTGCACAGGGCGAGGTTGCGCACGCTCTTGCGTACCACCACGTAGTTGTCCGCCGTTGTGTCACAGGCCGACAGGCCGCTGCCGTTGAGACCCTGCCAGGCATCGGCGCAGTCCTGGGCACCGACGGATGAGTCCCAGATGGGAGCCCCCGGCCAGCAGACGTCGTCCTGATCGCAGATGTAGTTGTCGGTCTCGCGGCACTGCGACGAGTCGGTGCAGGCATCGAGACAGGCGGTCTCGTCGGCGCTGACGAAGAAGCAGGTGGAGCCGTTCGGGCAACCGGAGAACTCGCACATGGTTTTGCTGCAGTAGCCGCCGGTGAGGGGCAGGCAGGCGCTGTGCTCGCAGCCGGCGTCGGAGCCGCAGGCGTCACCGATGTCGAAACTCGGGGCCGCCTCGCCAGGCCAGCGCTGGATGTCCGCTGGCAGACAGACCGAGAAGACGGTGGTCGAGTTGTAGCGCAACCGACGCACGCAGGCATACCCTGCCCGGCAGCCGGTATCGGATTGGGAGAAGTCACACTCGGCAACGCAGCGCGGGCCGTCGATGCTGTCGATGCAGCGGGTGACGGTGTAGCCCGTGCCGGCGCCGAAGCTGTCGGCGTCGGGACAATAGGAACCGCCGCCGGTGCACATCTGCGTGCACATCCCGTTGGGGAAGCCGACCTTCTCGCACAGCGCGGCCTCGCTGTAGTTCGCGTCGTCGCAGTCAGAGGCGCCCTCGCAGGCGCCGCCGACCCAACCCGGGTTGAGCTCGGGACCGGGCAGCCAGCTATCTCCCGGGGCGTAGCTGTCGCCGCCAGGTGGTTCGTCGCCGGCAGCTTGCCATTCGTCGCCGCCGCTCGCTTCGTCGCCCGCCGGCTCCCAGCTGTCCCCACCGGACGCTCCGTCGCCCGCAGCTTGCCATTCGTCACCGCCGGTATGGCCGACGTCACCCGCGGACGACGCGTCGCCGCCGGTGGCATCGTCACCCCCCGGGTTGTCCGGGCCGTTCTTATCGGGCGCGCCGCCGTCGACGCAGGCCGCGAGCGACAACGCCAGCAGCAAAGGAAACAGCCGTGTCATGGATACCTCCGCGGGCCGTGGTGTGCCCAGCCCCGGGTGGTTCGTCAAGGTCGCGGGTCCTAGAGCCAGCCGAGCCCGAAGCCGAAGATCACGACGCTGATCAGGACCAGCCCGTAGATCACCCCGACCGCTTTTACCTTGCTCGCCACCCGCTCCATGTCGTGGACCCAGAAGGCGATGAGATTGAAATGCAGATATCCGAAGATGACGATCAGCCAGATGTGAGGGACGTTCCAAAAGTCGTAGGTCCAGATCAGCATGTCCGCGGCGTTGAGCCCGACCTCTACGAAGACGCAGAAGATCGAGTTGGCCAGGGCGAAGAACAACCGGTTCGGCAAGCCGAGGATCTTGAGCGACTTGTCGGCCGGCAACATCTTGGCGAGCGTGATCCCGGCGATCGCGAACATGAAGCAGATTTCGATGTTGAGACCGGACAGGATGATGAAGGCGCTGCGAGCGGGCGCGGTCCACAGACCCGAGAAGCCGCTGGCGTGCAGGATGATGCTGTTGGCGATCTCGTTGAGCCAGTCCATGCCCCAAAAGGCGAGACCGGCGAACACCAGGTTCCAGTTCTGGCGCTCGATCTCTACCGCGTAGACGTAGATCGCGACCGCCAGCAACGCGACCACGTACCACTGCAGGGTGCTCGGATCGCGAAGATGCTCGAACATCTCCAGGGTCGCGGGCGTGTAATAGGTCGTCTCCATGGGTACCACCTCCACGCCCCCCATCGCACATTTGGGGCGCTGGCGCTGCAACGGAATTGCGGTTTAGTATCGCCCCATGCGCCCCGAAGACCAGGAACGGATCGTCACCGAACTACAGAGCCGCGTGGTAGAGGCCAAGGTGCTCACCGCGGAAAACCACGGCCCCGGCCTCGACGAAGTACTGGCCGACAGCATTTTCCACGAGCGCCACCGCCTCAAGGAGGACAAGCGCTCGCCGACCCGCAAGGAGGACCGCGCCTTCTGGAACGAGGTGCACCGCGGGCTGGTGCGTGGCTCTGGGCGCCAGCACCAGGAGCTGCTCAAGCGAATGGTGGAGCGCTACGCTCAGGAGATCTGCGGTAACTTCTCCGACCGTGTCTATCAGGTCGCCACCCGGGCCCTGCCGACCGCGCTCGGCGTGTTGCTCAACACCGTCTCGCCCCAACGCCTACTGTCGAGCTTCCCGAACCTGCCCAGCATCGACGACGCCGTCATCGTGCAAGGGGAGGTGGAGCACTTCCGGCGCCTGCACGAGCTCGGCACCGTGATCCTGGCGCCGACCCATTGCAGCAACCTCGATTCGATCATCCTGGGGTTCTCGCTCTACCGGCTGGGGCTGCCGCCGGTGATCTACGGTGCCGGCCTAAATCTGTTCGCCAATCCCTTCATGGGCTACTTCATGCGCAACCTCGGCGCCTACACGGTCGACCGGCGCAAGCGGGACCCGCTCTACAAGCGGGTGCTCAAGGAGTACGCCACCCTCACCCTCGAGTACGGCTACGACAACCTGTTCTTCCCGGGGGGCACCCGCTG
>JAUUZB010000245.1 GCA_030590185.1 Deltaproteobacteria bacterium | reverse complement strand
TTCATGCGCGCCCCAGCCACCGAGCAGGCCCATCTGGTGGACGCCGGGGTGCGCTGCGTGATCGGGGCGCCCGGAGTTGGGTTGGTGGTGCACAGCGGCGTTCGCCGGGTGCTCGACGTACCGGTCGACAACGGTGAGCCGGGGCGCGCCGCGGCGCGGGTGGCGGCGGCCATGCGGCAGCGCACGGACCTCTACGCCTTTAGCGCGCCAACCAACGAGGCAGGGATCCGGGTCCGGGGCTTTTTGGCGGCGCCCGAGCGGGCCCGGCGGGACGTCAAGGGGATGTGGACCCTGGTCAACCGCCGCTTCGTGCGCGATCGGACCCTACGGGCCGCGGTGCTCGACGCCTTTGGCGCGATCTTGGAGCGCCGACGCTACCCGGTCTGCCTGGTGGAGATCGAGATGCCGAGCGAGGCGGTGGACGTCAACGTCCATCCCCAAAAACTCGAAGTGCGGTTCGCCGAGTCGAACGTCCTCTACCGGGCGGTCCACAACGCCCTGACCCAGGCCCTGGCGCGCTCGCCGTGGTTGGTCTCCCCGGGTAGGGGTGTGGCCACCCCTGTGGCGCCGCCAGGCTTCATCCGTGATGGTCGGGTGTCCTATTTTGACTCTTCAGCGTCGGCCGCGGCGGCGGGTTGGTCAGCGCCGTCGATGGCCGCCCCGGTCGTGGCGGCGGGGGAGCCGCCAGGGATCGCGCCGAACCCGGAGGACCCGGTGCCGGTGGGGGAGGTCGGGCGCTTCGTGCTCTGCCAGGGCCGCCGGGGCTGGTTGGTCGTCGACCGCGTCGCTGCGGCGGAGCGGCTCTGCGTGGACCGCCTCGAGGCGGAGCAGCGGGCCGGCGCGATCGAACGGCGCGCCCTGCTGTTCCCAGAGCCGCTCGAGCCCACCGCCCCGGTGGACGGCTGGCTCGACGATCACTGGGAGTCCATGGTGCCGCTCGGTTTCGAGGTCGAGCCGGTGGGCCCCGGTCGGTTTGCGGTGCGCGCCGTGCCGGCGGCGTTGCCACGGGACGTCAACGTTCGCGCCCTGATCCTCGACATCCTCGAAACCCTGGTCACTTTTCGGGGTCCGGCCGAGGAGCGGGACGCCATGTTGTTTCATCGCTGCGGGGAGCACGCCGCCCGCCGCCCCCTGACGCCCGGCGCCACCCGCGAGTTGCTCGTTGAGTTCTGGAAGCTCGATCCGGCGACCCAGAGCCTGGACGGTCAGCCGATGGTGCGAACCTTGAACGAGGCTGAGCTCGGCCGTTGGTTCACAGCCGTTTGAACATCTCACGGTTCGGCTGGTACCCGTGCCGGGTGTAGAAACGCAGGGCCTTGGGCGCGGCGTGCAGCAGGGAGTGTCCGATGCCCTGGTCTTTGAACCAGGCCTCACAGCGTCGCAGCAGCTCTGCGCCGATGCGGTGACCCCGGAACGCGGGCCTGACGTACATCTGGTCCACGTAGCCGCAGCGGTGATCGTGGCGCAGCCGGAAGATGGGATCGGTGGTCAAGACGTCACCGCGGGCCAGGCCGAACGCTTCGCCGTCCTGCTCCACCAGGATGATGGCGACCTGGTCCGAAGCGAGCGCCGTGAGAATGTCGTCGCCGAGCATGTCCTTGACCCGCTCGGCGGTCTCCCGCGGGCCGAGCTCATCGACGAGCTCCGCCAAGAGCTGCACCACGGTGCCGTGGTCGCTGGCCTGGGCCATTCGATAGGTCGGTTGGATCGACGGCGCCATGGAGGCGACCATAGTGAAAGTCACCGCAGGGCGCAAAGCGGGCCCCTGGATGGCTCGGCGGTCCGCACTCAGCGGTAGCGCACGCCGAACTTCTCGACCCAGTGGGGCAGCACCACCGACAGGCGCCGGTGGGGGTCTTCGCCACAGCGGCTACGACCGTCCCGACCCTGGAAGTAGGACTTGATCTGCCACTGGGCCGCCGGGCCCAATTCGCGATCGCCGATGGCCACCGCGTGGATGTGTGGGATCGTTCGGTCCGGCCGGTACCAAGCCGCGAAGCCGACCCGGCGCAGGGCTGCGACCATCTTGACCAGGTCCTTGGGCTCGGCGCCCTCGATGACCAGGTCGACCACGCCGCCACCCTTGGGGGGGTGGGCGCCACGGCCATTGTCCTGCTCGTAGCCGCCGCGGATGACGCGCAGCCGGCCCGCGTGCCCGGCAATTTCTTCGGCCTGGCCGAGCATCACGAAGGTGCGCCGGCTCACCAGGGGCGCGTTGGCGGAGGTTCCGGCCCGTAGCCGCCGGTACTCGTGGGGGGGCGCGTCCTCGCCGATAATCCAACGGGCGATCGGTTCGGACAGGTGCTCGAGGCGGCCGCTGGTCTTGCGTAGGTCCGGCTTGGGCACGGCGCGGAGCAGTTTCTTGAGGCCCACGTCGCCGAGGGAGATCCCGACCGACTCGGCCCACTCTAGCAGACGCTTGGCGCTCAAACGCCCCACTGGGATGACGCCGTTCTTGGCCGGCTCCCGCTCGGTCAGACCGAGGACCTTGCGCACCGACACCAGCTGGCGCGGATTGCGGCCGATCAAGACCATGATTTTGAGCGCCCGGCGGGCCTCGGTGTCGAGGCGCCGCCAGTCCTTCTTGCTGATCTGGAGCCGGGCTTCCATGCCGTCGGCATAGCGGCCAAAGGCTGCGGCCACGTCGGGGCTGATGCGGATGACGCGGGAGTAGCCGCGCTCTTCCTTGAAACGGGAGAGGCCGTCGTCGGTGAGTGGGTAGCCAGACTTGCGCAGGGCAGAGGCCACCGCGGAACACTCGCGTTTGGTAATTACGATCTGGTCCTGCTCGCGGCGGGCCGGGGCGCGGGCAAAGGAGAGCAACGCATGGACGCCGCCGGAATCATCATTCAGATCCAGCGCCCGAAAAACCGCCAGGGCCCGGCGGGACTCTACGTCCAGGGCCGTGCTGGTCGAGTTCTCGATGTCGTACCGGGCGATTCGGCGTCGCCGGGCCAGCGGAGCCATGAGGCATGTTTCTCGTTGATGCACCTAAAATCGTTCCTTCGTCATCATTATCGGTGGGGGTTGCGGTCGGTTGCGTGAAAAACCGAGTCGCGACGTCTTGCGGATTACGGCGCTTCTCGTCTATGACCCGGGCCGCAAAGGAGGAGGGGCAGGTGAGGAAAATACTGGTCGCGGACGACGACGTCGCCATTGCCGACGGTCTGGCCATCTACGCCAAGAACCGCGGTTACGAGACCTTCACCGCCTACCGGGGAGACGAGGCCCTCGCCATCGCCGAGAGCATCATGCCGGACGTGATTCTGCTCGACGTGATGATGCCTGGCCTCGATGGCCGCGACGTGATGAAGCAACTCAGCGCCGTGGGCGTGGCCGATCACGCCGTGGTGCTCTTCGTGACCGCCCGCGATTCCCAGTTCGATCGTCTGGTTGGGCTCGAGCTCGGCGCCGCCGACTACGAGACCAAGCCGCTGCATTTTGGCCGGCTGTTCGACAAGATCGATCGGCTGTTGGCCAAGAAGGCCGCCGGCGAGCTCTAGGGGATGCCGCGAGCCGGCAGCCGGTATCAGACGGCGATATCTACGAGGCTCGACGACACGATCTCAGGTGCCCCCCCCCCTGGCAGCATCTCGCACCGCTCAGACGGTGATGTCTGCCAGACTCGACGAGATCATCAACGTCGCCCCGGTCGCCTCCTGAACCTGCTCCACGCTCAGGTCCGGTGCCTTTTCGATGAGCTCGAGTCCGTTCGGGGTGACGTCGATCACCGCGTAATCGGTGATGATCCGGTCGACCACGCCGACACCGGTTAGGGGCAGGGCGCAGGTCTCGAGGATCTTGTGCCCACCCTTTTTGGTCAGGTGTTCCATGGTGATCAGGGTTCGTCGGGCGCCGGCCACCAGGTCCATGGCGCCGCCCATGCCTTTGACCATCTTGCCCGGGATCAACCAGTTGGCCAGGTTGCCCTTGGCGTCGACCTGCATGGCGCCCAGGATCGACAGGTTGATCTTGCCGCCACGGATCATGCCGAAGGAGAGGGCGGAGTCGAAGAAGGAGGCCCCGGGCAGCACCGTGACGGTCTGCTTGCCGGCGTTGATCAGGTCGGCGTCCTCCTCACCGTCGACGGGGAACTCCCCCACACCGAGGATGCCGTTCTCGGATTGGAAGATGACCTCCATCCCGGGCGGGATGTGATTGGCCACCATGGTGGGTACACCGATCCCCAGGTTGACGTAGAAGCCGTCCTCCAGCTCCTGGGCGGCGCGCTTGACGATTCCTTCGCGATTGAGTGGCATCGTTTCTCCCGATCTCTTCGTGTCTCAGCTCAGGCCCGCGGCCGGACCGTGCGTTGCTCGATGCGCTTTTCGTAGCGCTCGCCCGCGATGATCCGGTGCACGAAGATGCCTGGGGTGTGGATGTGGTCCGGGTCGAGCTCGCCGACCTCCACGAGCTCCTCCACCTCGGCGATGCAGATCGCGCCGCACATCGCCGCGAGCGGTGAGAAGTTGCGCGCCGACATGCGGTAGATCAGGTTGCCGTGGCGGTCACCCTTCCAAGCCTTGACCAGGGCGAAGTCGGCCTTTAACGCCGTCTCCAACACGTAGGTGCGGCCATCGATCTCCCGGGTCTCCTTGCCCTCGGCGATTTGGGTGCCATAACCGGTGGGCGTGAAAAAGGCCGCGATGCCAACCCCGCCAGCGCGCATGCGCTCGGCCAGGGTTCCCTGGGGGTTGAACTCCACCTCCAGGTCGCCGTCGAGGAACTGTTTCTCGAACAGGCTGTTCTCGCCCACGTAGGAGGAGACCATCTTCTTGACCTGGCGGGTCTGCAACAACAGGCCGAGGCCGAAGTCATCGACCCCGGCGTTGTTAGAGATGGCGGTGAGCCCCTTGGTGCCCTGGGTCCTGAGCGCCTCGATGAGGTTCTCCGGGATACCGCACAGCCCGAAGCCGCCCACCGCGAGGGTGGCGCCATCCGGGATGTCGGCGATGGCCTCGGCGGCGTTCGCCACGACCTTGTTGATCATCTCGGTCTCCGGGTTAGAGGGTTGCGTTCTCTACCACCAGCGCGACCGCCTCGCCGCCGCCGATGCACAGGGTGGCGCAGCCGTAGCGGAGTTTCTCTTGGAGGAGGGTGTGGATCAGGGTGACCAGGATGCGGGCGCCCGAGCCGCCGATGGGGTGACCGAGGGCCACGGCACCACCGCGCACGTTGACCTTGGCGTGGTCGAGCTCGAGCTCCTGGAGCGCCGCCATGGTCACCACGGCGAAGGCCTCGTTGATCTCCCAGCGGTCGATGTCGGCAATCTTAAGACCGGCGCGCTCCACGGCCTGGCGGGCGGCCTGGGATGGGGCGGTGGTGAACCAGTCCGGGGCCTGGGCGTGGCTGCCCTGACCGAGGACCTTGACCAGCGGCTTGGCGCCGAGGGCCTTGGCCTTGTCCACGGAGGTGACCACCAGGGCCGCGGCGCCGTCGTTGATCTTGGAGGCGTTGGCCGCGGTGATGGTGCCGTCTTTCAGGAAGGCGGGGCGCAGCTTCGCCATCTTGTCGAGGGGCGCGGAGAAGGGCTCGTCATCGTCGTTGATCGGCTTGGGGTCGCCCTTGCGCTTGGGCACCTCGACCGTGACCAGCTCATCCTTGAACTTGCCGCCCTCGACCGCGGCCTGGGCGCGCACGTAGGACTCGTGGGCGTATTTATCCTGGGCCTCGCGGCTGAACTTCATCTCGCTGGCGCACAGCTCTCCGCACACTCCCATGTGCTTGTCGCCGTACGGATCCCACAGGCCGTCCTTGATCATCGAGTCTGCTACCTGGACGGGTCCCATGCGGTAGCCATCGCGGGATTTTTCGAGCAGGTGGGGCGCCAGGGACATCGACTCCATGCCGCCGGCCACCACCACGTCGAACTCACCGACCTTGATGGCGTTGGTGGCGTCCATGACCGAGCGCAGGCCGGAGCCGCAGACCTTGTGCAGGGTAATGGCGCCGGTCTTCTCCGGGAGGCCGGCGTAGATCGCAGCCTGGCGGGCCGGGGCTTGGCCCTGACCGGCCTGCAACACATTGCCCATGATCACCTGGTCCACGTCATCCGGTTTGATCCCGGCGCGCTCGACCGCGGCCTTGATCGCGGTGGCGCCGAGCTTTGGGGCAGGGACCGTGGAGAGGGAGCCGAGGAAGCTACCGATCGGGGTGCGGGCGGCGGAGAGGATGACGACGTCTTTCATGGGAACCTCCGGTGTCAGTCGCGGGGCTGACCTAGCAGATAGGGGGTTAGGGGGCTAGCCGGGGGCCGCGGCGGCGTGTGACGAAATCTGCCTCGTCGCGGGCCTCGCGGTGATCGCCGTGGTTCTGCTGGTGAGCCAGGTGCCGTTTTTGGTTGGGTTGTATCTAGCGGGGTAGGGCCAGAGTTGGAGTGAGGCCGTCGGGTCTCGGCGAGAGCAACTATCCGTTGCAATGGGCGGCACAGGCTCTATGATGGTCGCTGATAGGGAATTGCTCGGCTCGGGGATCGAGTTGGATGGGATGCGG
>JAUUZB010000330.1 GCA_030590185.1 Deltaproteobacteria bacterium | reverse complement strand
GGCGGCCGGGGGGGGGGGGGCGCCGCGGCTCATGGCGCGGTGCCGATCGAGTAGTCGCCGATGGCGAAGGTGACCTGGACCTTGAGCCGATCGAGGAAATCGGGGTGACGCTCAAAATTCCGATCGGGCCGGTCACCCTGGGCAGCACCTACTTCCGCTTCTCCCCCAACGCCGAGCGTTTCCACCGCGGCATCTACGGTCTGTTCGGCGTGCGCGGCGACAACACCGACCCCCTGGCCTGGGTGCACGCCGTCACCCCGTCGATCAAGCTAGTCACGGATCGCGTGCGCCTGAGCTACTCCGCGATCATCCTTCTGCCCCTACCCGACGACCCCGTGACCAACCCGGCCCGGCCGGTGTTGAGCCAAAACCTCATCGCCGCCTCCTACGTGTCCCCCTGCAACTGTTGGGAGGTCGCGGTGCGCGGCACCATCCCCGGGTATGGCACCGAGCAGGAGATCCTCGACCGGCTCAAGGTTCAGGTCACCTTCGCTATCGGCGACTACTCGATCGGGACCATGCCATGAGCCACCCCGCCGTGCCGCGCCCCGCCCCGCGCAATTGGACCGCGACGGTACACGCACCCTCGCCGGCGTGATACAAAGGTGGCCCCGTGTTGGTCCTCGTCGACAATTACGATTCCTTCACCTTCAACCTCTACCAGGCCCTGGCCAGCCACGGTCACGAGGTACGGGTGGTGAAGAATGATCGCATCAGCCTGCCCGAGCTCGAACGTCTGCGGCCGGAGCGCCTGATGATCTCCCCTGGCCCCGGTGATCCGAGCCGGGCCGGCATCTCCCTCACCGCCATGGCACACTTCGCCGGGCGCATTCCGGTGCTCGGCATCTGCCTCGGGCATCAATGCCTCGCCCAGGCCTTT
This sequence comes from Deltaproteobacteria bacterium, assembly GCA_030590185.1. The sequence goes on along the minus strand of JAUUZB010000330.1, from coordinate 4,849 downwards.
GGCGGACGCATCCGACGCGCCGACCGCCTGATGCACGGCAAGACCTCGGAGATCCTGCACGACGGCGTCTCCCTGTTCACCGACCTACCCTCGCCGTTCACCGCCACGCGCTATCATTCCCTGCTCGTCGAGCCTGCCGGGCTGCCGTCCGACTTCGAGGTCAGCGCCTGGACCGGGTCGGGCGAAATCATGGGTCTGCGGCACCGTCCCACCGGCGCCGAGGGGGTTCAATTTCACCCGGAGTCGGTGCTGTGCCCCCATGGCCCCGCGCTCCTGGAGGCGTTTGCGACGTGTTGACCAGATTGCTCAAGCGCTTGCTCCTCGGCGGGGAGATCGAAACGGAGGAGATGACCGACGCCATCGGCCTGATCCTCGACGGCGAGGCCCCCCCCGCCCTGGCCGGCGGATTCCTGGTGGCCGCGCGCCTCAAGGGTGAGACCGGCGCCGAGCTCGCCGGTGCTGCCCACGCCCTGCGAAGCCGCCGCCTGCCGGTGGCGACCAGCCGCGGGCCGATCATCGATACCTGCGGCACCGGTGGCGACCACCAAAATACATTCAATATCTCAACAGCGGCCGCCCTCGTCGCCGCGGCCGCGGGGGCGGTGGTCGCCAAACAGGTTGGACCGGCGATCAGCTCGCGGGCTGGTTGCAGCGACGTGCTCGGCGTACTCGGTGTAGACCTAACCGACGCCGACGCCATCGGGGAGCATTGCCTCGAGGAGCTCGGCATCGGCTTCTTCTCGACCTCGGTGTTTCACCCGGCCCTGGCCAAGCTGGAATCCCTGCGTCAGGAGCTGGCGGTGCGCACGGTGCTCGATCTGCTGGTCCCCTTGGCCAATCCGGCCGGCGCCCGGCGCCATTTGATCGGCGTGTGCGACCGCGCCCTGCTCTGGCCCTTCGCCGAGGCGCTGCGCCTGCTCCACAGCGAGCGCGCCTGGATCGTGCACGGCCACGACAACCTCGATGAGATCAGCGTCTGCGCGCCGACCCGTATCGTGGAGTGGACCGGCGAGGAGATCATCGAGCATACGTTCATGCCGGAGGAGGTCGGCCTGACCCGTCACAGCGCCGAGGGCTTGCACGGCGGCACCCCGGAGGAGAACGCCGAGATCATGAAGGAGGTGCTCGCCGGCGCCCGCAGCGGGCCCATCCGCGACGCGGTGGCGGTAAACGCGGCCGCGGCCCTGGTCGTCGCCGGCCAGGCGGAAAAGCTCGCCACCGGACTGGCGCGGGCCGAGGCGATCCTCACCGGCGGTGACGCGGCGTTGCTGTTGGATCGTATTCGGGAGGGGGGCCCGAGCGCCGAAGCGGACGGGGAAGCGGAGGCGCAGGCGCAGGCGCAGGCGGAGGCGGAGGCGGAGGCGGAGGTGGACGAGGCCTAACGGGGCCTAGATGTCGATGATGATCACCCCGCGGTCGGAGTCGTTCTCGTCGTCATCATCGTCGTCCGAGGGCATGGCGTCTTCGTCCAACGGGATCTCGAGGGCCGGTTGGGGCCGGCTCTCTTCGCGCTCATGCCGTTCGCGGCGCTTGAGCTCTTCGATGATAAATGCATCGAGCATCATTCGTCCCATCGCCGTTGGGTCCTTCCCGAGCCCCGTGCTCCCCTATTAGACGTCCCAACGGCCTTTTTGTTTCAATCGTCAGTCGAGACCAGTTGGCTCGACGTCACCTCCTATTACCTATCCTAGGAACAAGACCGGGATCGCGCAACCTTATTGGTTGGGCGAACAGGGGCGTTTATCCTACCCCGACAGACCTTCGATCCTATCTTTGAAACGTTGGAGGGTCTCCGGCAGGGTCTCGCCGATCAGCCGGGCGCTGACCGTTTTGGGGATCAACCCCCGGAGCTTGACCTCTAGGCCGTACCTGGCGCGGGTTTGACCATCCTCGGTTTCTTCGAGCTGCCAGCCGCCGTCGTTCGCCTGGATCATCTTGGCGCTCTCCAGGGCCCAGGACACCGTGTGGGGCGAGTCCTCGACCAGCCGCAGGGTGTAGGAGATGCGCATGATGATCTCGAGCTCAAACGTGGCGATGGTGACCCCGTCGTGGCGGGAGGCCACCCGCACGTGCTTCATGTCCGGCAGGAACTCGGGGTAGCTCTCGTAGTCGGTGATCGCCTCGAAGACGCGCCCGATGGGCGCCGCAATGATGATCTCCTGCTCGGTCTTGGGCATGGTTCAGCTCGCTCGTCCTACCGGGATACCATCGACGATCCGGGAAACGGACGCAACGGCCAAGGGAGATTGTGCCACAAAAAAACGGTTCGGCCGCCCGGCCCGCGGAAAAACGGCGCCGCCGCCGCTCACCCGGTCCTCGCCAGCTCCAAACGGTCGTCCCATTGTTCGACCAACGCCGCCCGCAGCCCGGCGTGTTCCGGTTGCTCGAGGCTGGGATCGTCGGCCAGGAGCTGCTGCGCATCCTCGCGCGCCGCGATCAACAGGCGCTGATCCCGCACCAGATCGGCCATGGCAAAACTCACCACCCTGGCCTGGCGGGTTCCGACCAGCTCCCCTGGCCCACGGATTTCCAGATCCTCCTCGGCGATGCGAAAACCGTCGCTGGTGCTCTCCATCACCGTCAGCCGCCGCCAAGCATCGTCGGAGCTGGTGTACTGGGCCACCAACAGGCACTCGCTGGCGTGCTCGCCCCGCCCCACCCGGCCGCGTAGCTGATGGAGCTGACTCAGGCCAAAGCGCTCGGCGTGCTCGATCACCATGACCGTGGCGTTGGCCACGTCGATGCCGACCTCAATCACGGTGGTGGCGACCAGCACCTGGATATCGCCCCGGGCGAAGCGCTGCATGATCGCCTCTTTGTCATCGCTCGCCATGCGGCCGTGCAACAGCCCCACCCGCAGCCCAACCAGCGGCCCATTGGCCAGCTCCTCCGCCGCGCTGGTGGCGTCGCGCACGCGCTCCATGCCCTCGTGATCCGATTCCTCCACCAACGGAAAGACCACGTAGGCCTGACGCCCCTGCTCCACCGCGTGGCGCACCCGTTGGTACACCTGCAACCGCTCGCGCTCACGAAATAGCTGGGTGCGGATCGGCATGCGGCCGGGCGGCAACTCGTCGAGGCTAGCGACGTCGAGATCGCCATAGACGGTGAGCGCCAGGGTGCGCGGGATCGGCGTCGCGGTCATCACCAGCACATGCGGTACGCAACCCCAACTCTGGCGGCCGAGCTCGATCAGGCGCCCGCGCTGCATCACCCCGAAGCGGTGTTGCTCGTCGACCACCGCCACCGCTAGATTCTTGAATTCGACCTTGTCCTGGATCAACGCGTGGGTGCCGATGATCACCTGAATCTCGCCCGCGGCGAGCTGACCGAGCAGGTGCTTGCGCCGGGCGGTGGTGGCCGCCCCAGTGAGCAGCTCGACCCGCACCCCAGCCTTGGTCAGGGTCTCGAGCGCCACCCGCGCGTGTTGCTCCGCCAACAACTCCGTCGGCGCCATGATCGCCGCCTGCAGTCCAGCCCGCGCCGCCGCCGCCGCCAAACCCAAAGCGATCACCGTCTTGCCCGAGCCAACATCCCCCTGCAGGAGCCGGCTCATCGGTACGTCGCGCCCGAGATCCGCCTCGAGCTGCGTGAGCACCCGCTTTTGCGCCCCGGTGAGGGTGAACGGCACCAGACTCTCGGTCGTCGTGACCAGCGATTCAGCGAGCGGCACCGCGCGACCCGGCGCCTGCGCTGAGCGGGCCTTGCGTTGGAGCACCGCGAGTTGGAGGAGGAGCAGCTCTTCGTAGATCAACCGGCGGTGCCAGGAGTTGTTCAGGCTGGCGAGGAGGTTGGGGTCCGTGCCCGGGGGCGGGTTGTGTAACGCCTGGACCGCCTCGGTCAAGGTACCGAGATCGCGCCGCTCGCGCAGGGCGGCGGGGATCGGCTCCTCGAGATGTTCGGCGGCCGGTAGGGCTTGGATGATCAGCTTGCGCAGGTGAACGGGTCGGAGGCCGGGGACTTCTAGATACACAGGGATCAAGCGATCGCCGACCGGCTCCGCCTCGATGTCATCGACGCCGGAGAGCGCTGTCTCCGGATGGACCATCTGCAGGTTGCCGCGGTAACTCTTCACCTGACCGGAGACGCGAAACCGTACGCCCGGCTTGAAGCGATCGGCGAAGCCGCCCCCTGGAACGTGGAACCAGGTGAGGGTCAGGGCGCCGGTTGGATCCACCAAGGTTACATCGAGGGTCCGGCGCCGCCCGCGACGCTTGAGCGAGCGCCCCATCACCTCCCCTTCGACCGTGGCGACGGTGCCTGTCTCCAAATCCCGAATCTGACACTGGGCCTGGCGGTCCTCGTAGCGACGGGGCCAGAAGCGCAGGATGTCCTCGACGACGTGCAGGCCGCGCTCGGCGAGGTAGCCGGCGAGCTTGGGGCCGACGCCTTTGATGTACTGGACTTCGGAGTCGGGGCGGAGACGGGATGGGGCGGGTGGGCGCTTGGCGGCGGGCTTGGTGGGTTTTGTGGGTGATGGCTGGTCCGCTGTTGATGGCGGGTCGGCGGTTGCCCGCTGTGCCGGCAGCTCGTGATTCGGCCGAGCCTTGAGATCCGTGACCGCCAACGGCTTGACCCCCCGCGTGACGCTGGGTGGCGGAGGCTTGCGCTTGGTCGAGGTCGCCGTCGCCGCTGCCGTCGCCGACACCGACCCGGACGCGGACCCGGACCCCGTCGCCCCCAGCGCCTCGAGGCGCTCAACACACGCCGCGAGCTGATCCTCCCGATAAGGCCGCGGAGCATCATCCTTGGGAATCAGCCGCCCAATCCCAAGGAGCTCCTCCCGAGCCCCCGCATCCGGCGCCACCCGCTCCGCCCGCTCGAGCGCAGCCCGCAGGCTCGCCTCGAG
>JAUUZB010000356.1 GCA_030590185.1 Deltaproteobacteria bacterium | reverse complement strand
CTCGAGCCGGGTATGGCTCGAGTGGCTGGGGTCGTCGAACAGGATGGCGCCGGTCGTGCCATCGAAGATGCGGAAGTTCCGCTCGTCGGCGTAGATCACCTCAGCGCTACCATCCCCCTCGAAGTCGAAGACGCTCGAGGCGGTGACCCGACTCGTGCAGTCATTGTTCGCGGCCTTCCAGAGCACCCCGTCGTCCACCGGGTCGCAGCCGGTTTGGCTGGTGGGGGCGACGCAATCGAGGTCGGCGACGACATAGTAATCGGCGGAGGCAGTGCCGATCTCCACCCGTCCATCGCCATCGAAGTCCGCCACCGTAGGCGGGCCGGACTCGTTATTGCTGCAATCGTCGATCGGTAGGTTGATGGGCGGGTGCATCTCGGTGCCGTCGTGTTCGAGGAAGAAAATTTGACCCAGGCGCACGATCACGATCTCCGCCTCGGCGTCCCCGTCGAGGTTGGCGACGGCCGGAAAACCGTCGCAGGGAATGCTGCCGCCGCAGGCCGAGTTGGAGGTGGTGTAGGTGTAGGTCCAGCGCAGAGAGCCGTCGTAGTTGTAGACGCTGTTGCCCGCGACGATCTCGAGGTTGCCGTCCAGGTCGATATCGGCGACCACCGACGTTGGCCCGAGGAAGGCGTTGTTGCCCACGCCGCCGGTGCCGCCGGTACGCAGGGCACCGTCCGAGATGAGGTGTCCGTCCTCCCCCGCCAGGATGACGTTGCCGATCACGACCTCGGCTTGTCCGTCGCCATTCAAGTCGGCGATGGAGATCGCGGGGCTGCCGCGGGTGTGCGTCCGGGTGGGCTCCGTGGGGTTCGACCACATGATCTCCCAGGCGGTGCCGTCGCTGGTCACCCGTCGCCAGGCAAGAGTGCCGATCGGGTCGGCGCTGGTGATGCGGTAGGTGGCGATGATCTCCGGCACGCCGTCGTTGTCGAGGTCGCCGGCGGCGATCGCGGTGTCGTTGTTCATCTCCGGCGAGCTGGTGAGGGAGGCGAGGGTCTGCGCTGTTCCGTCCGGATGGCAGGTGATGATGCGCAGGGTGGCGTTGACGTTGCAGCAGCCGGTCCCCTCGTAGTCGTAGGTCAAAAAGGCGATGTCCGGCGTGTCGTTCAGGTCGGTCAACCCATCACCGTTGTCGTCGGTCAGGTTGATGACGATCGGAGTGGCGACGACATCGTCCCGCAAGTCGCCGGCGACGGTCGGGCTCCAGCCACATTCCACCGCCGGCGTGAAGACGCCAATCGGAGGGCGGTATTCACAGGCTGGCACCGCGGCGCGCGGCAAACACTTGCCGACCGATGGCTCACAGATCTCGTCGAAGGCGCAATCGTCGGTGAGCACGCAGTCGCCGGCCGGGGTGACGCATTGATCGTTGATGCACAGATCGTCGCTGGTGCAACACAGCTCGTCGGCGACGCCGCAGCGTTCACCGAGGCAAACAGGTTGGCAGCTGCCGTCTTCACACACCAGACCCGCGTCGCAGCAGGGGTCGGTGCAGGTTGCCGTAGCCTCGTCGATCTCGTCGTCGCAGTCGTCGTCCTCAGCGTTGCAGATTTCGGTGGCGGCCGGATTGATCGCACCGACCAGGTCGTCACAGTCCTCGTCGTTCAAGGCCCAGCCGGTCGGTTGTTCGCATACGTGTTGTGGGTCGAAGTCCGGGTTGCCCCAGCCGTCATTGTCGTTGTCGAACCAGAAATCACGCGGCTGGACCACCGCGCCGACACAGGTTACCGCGTCGAACCCGTCACAGTTCCAGGTTCCGTCGCCGCACTCTCCACAGGGGGACTCGGGTAGGGCCGGCAGAATCGCGCAGCCACCGCAGGCGTTGATCGCCGCCCCGTCGCAGTCGCGGGTGGTGCAGGCACCGCGCACGCAGATCTCGGTCGGGTCGACGCAGAGACCCTGGGGTTGGCTCGGCGCGCAGGGCAGGTGGTGACAGGACTCGCCGTCACACCACTGGCTCGGCGGGCAAGCCCAGCCGTCCTCCCCGCAGTCGGCCCAACTACAGCTTCCGTCCACACAGGTGGCGCCTCCGGTGCACCACCCATCCGGCTGGCCGGTGGCGCAGGTGGTCTCGATGGTGATGGCGCGGCAGGCGCCCTCGACGCAGGCCGCGCCGGCCGGGCACAGTCCCTCCGGTTCGGAAGGACTGCAGGCATTGACGCCAATGATGATGGCCGTGCAGGTGCCGGCCACGCAGACCGCACCGGCTGGGCAGATACCCTCCGGGTCGGTCGGCGAACAGGCATCGGGTGGAAACGGTCCGACGCAGATCCCCTGGACGCACTCCAACCAGGAGGTGTAGCTCCCCGCCGGCACGGTCGGGGCACAGGTTTCGAAGTCGGCCAGGCAACTGCCTCCGCTACAGGACCGACCCTCAGGGCAATAGCCATCCGGGTTGGTGACGGAGCACTCGATCCCGTCATCGACGTAGCAGAGGCCAGCCACGCACAACTGGCCACCCGGGCAGAGGCCGTCTGGCTGGTCCTCGGCGCAGGCTTGCTCCTCCTCGATGGTGAGGCAGGCCCCATCGACGCAGGCTTCGCCCGGATCACAGGTGCCGTTGGTCGTCGGCGTGCAGGGCGAGGGCATGGCGCTCAAGGGGTAACAGACTCCCTGCAAACAGGATTCGCCTACTTCGCAGTCACCGGCGGTATGACGCGGACCGCATGGCTTTTCCTCCGGGATGTCCAGGCAAACCTGGTCGCGGCAGTATTGGCCGTCCGGGCAGGTACCGGTGACGCAGGCCGGCGGGTCGTCCCCTTCGGCGTCGTCGAGGGCATAGGGATCGAGCAGGAGCGTTCCACTGCATCCCATCGCCAGCATGGCTGGCCAGAGGAGGGCCAGTCCGGCCCTCGGCGGGTAGACCGGTCGGGGGGGACTAGGCCTCCGCATCGCGACTCCTTGATCCATCGAGGCCTCCGGGCTCACTCCAGGGCGCCCATTGATTGTAGCACGAATGCCCGCCGGTGGTTACGCGATGACCTACCGTTTGCCCGGCACGGCAGCACGAGGTCCGCTATAATCGAGACGCGCATGGCAGGGGTTGCGAGCAGCTCGGTTCCGCGGTTGCGATCACCGTGGGTTTCCGTCGTCGGAATGGTGGCCGCCATGGCTCTCACCTCGGGGCCGGCCTGGGCGGGTCGATTCGAGGCGGGCCGAATCGTCCTCCCCGACCCGGTGGCTGATCCTAACTTTATAGTTCAGGCTTTTGACGGCGAATTCGATGTGGTGCCGCTGGTCTTCCTGTTGCCGACGGAGGAGGACGCCTCGCCGAGCACACCGGTCAGCGTCAGGATCGGCATGGTCAGTGAGACCAGTTTCTCCGCGGCGATCGTGCAGCCTCCGGCTACTTTTGGCGCCCACCCAGGCATGACCGTCGACTACTTGGCCGTCGAGCCAGGATTGTACGACGTGCCGGACGGTGTAGGTACGATTCGGATCGAGGTTGGATCATTCTACACGCATTTCATCCAGAGCAACGGTGTGACCGGGCCGATCGGCTGGTACGCGTTGAGCTACGTCAGCGCGTTTGCGAGTGCCCCGGTTCTGCTCTTTGAGATCCAATCGAGCTTCAACGAGTCCGGCAACACCCCGGGGGAGGCGTCGACACCGTTCTTGAATCTCACAGGTGCGAGCCTGACCGCCACCGGTGCCAACCTGGCGTTGGAGCGCAGCCAGATCGGGACCGGCGTAGTCTTTGCTGACGAGGAGATCGCCTATCTGGCCATCGAGGCGGGGCAGCAGGGCTCCCTTCCCACCCTTGGCGGCGGCACGGTCGCCTTTGAGACCTTTGTCACGGGGACGAGCGTGGTTGGTTGGGACGACAGCTGCCCAACCTTCGCGTTCAGCAACAGCTATGGCCTCGGCTTGCCGTTGGTCTTCGCAGGCCGGCGGACTCGCAATGGGGGTGACGGCGGATGGTTTCGTCGTTGCAGCTTGACCGCCGGCACGGTCGGTTTGGTCACGGACGAGGACCAGGAGGTGGACGCCGAGCGCAGCCACGCGGCAGAGGTGGCCGGCATCCTGGTGCTCGGCGCTGAGCTCACCGGCGGGGTGGGGATCAACGCGGTGCTCGCCGTTGATTTGGCAATCCTGGCAGGCGAACCGTTGAACCTCAGCGTTGAGGATGCCGACCGCAACCTCGACCCGACCTCCGCTGAGACCTTGGCCGCCTCGGTGCGTAACCTCGCCACCGGCGAGGTCGAGCCAGTCACCCTCGCGGAGACCAGTACCGACAGCGGCCGGTTCGAGGCGGTGCTCGATACCCTGTTCGCCGCGACCGGGGTCGACGCGGACGGGCACCTGAGCACGTTCGGGGGCCAGGCGTACGAACTCAGCTACGCCGATGACCTGCGTACCGCCGGCGTCGCAGCGGTGCTGACGGCCACGGGCGCCGCGCAGGTCCCGGCCATGGATCTGAGCATTGCCTTGACCACCAGCCCTAACCCGGTAACCCCCGGCCACCCACTCCTCTACGCGATCGTCGTCGCCAACAGCGGTCCGGACGACGGCACCCATTCGCGCCTCCAGACCACGCCGCCGGCCGGCTTGATCGACGCCAGCTGGATCTGTACGCCCTCCGGCGGCGCGACTTGCCTCGGCTCCGGCTCTGGATCGGGCAGCGTCTTGGACGGGGCGGTCGAGGTGCCGGTGGGCGGCACCCTGTTGGTGGAGATCTCGGCGACGGTTCAGGTCTTTGCCTCGGCCCCGCTGCCGATGACGGTGACCGTGGTTGCCCGGGCCGATGCCAACGAGATCGACCCGACCAACAATCAGGCGACCGAGACCGCGACCCTGGTGTCGGAGTGTGGCGATGGCCTGGTGACCCTCGCGGAGGGCTGCGACGACGGCGCCTTTGACGCTGGTGACGGCTGCTCAGCCAGCTGTGAGCTCGAGGCGAATGCGGTGTGCGCCGGCAACCCCAGCGTTTGTACGACCTGCGGCGACGGGCTGCTCGCCGGTGTGGAGGGTTGCGACGACGGCGGGCTCGACGCCGGTGACGGCTGCGGGAGCGACTGCACGGTCGAGTCGGGTTGGACCTGCGCCGGCTCACCGAGCCTCTGCGGCAGCTGCGGCAACGGGATCGTGGAGCCGCTCGAGGGTTGCGACGATGGTGGCGTCGTGGCCGGCGATGGTTGTGCGGAGAGTTGCCAGCCGGAGGCGGGTTGGTCCTGTGAGGATGAGCCGAGCGTCTGCAACGCCTGTGGCAATGGCAGCCTCGAGGGGAACGAGACCTGCGATGACGGCAACTTTGTTAGTTTTGACGGTTGCTCGATCATCTGCCGGGTCGAGGCCGACTGGATCTGTTCCGGCACGCCGAGTGTTTGCCGCAGCTGTGGCAACGGGATCATCGAGCCCCCAGAGAGCTGCGATGATGCCAACCGTTGGGGCACCGATGGCTGCTCCGCGACCTGCGAGGTAGAGAGCAACTGGCAGTGCAGCGGCGAGCCGAGCGAATGCGAATCCGGGGGCATAGGGCCCACGTCGAGCG
>JAUUZB010000864.1 GCA_030590185.1 Deltaproteobacteria bacterium | reverse complement strand
TGCGGTGAGGGTGCGACGGCGTCTGAGGCAGCTGGCGGCGGCCGGCTGGATCGTCCTGGCTGGTGCGGTGAGGGTGCGACGGCGTCTGAGGCAGCTGGCGGCGGCCGGCTGGATCGTCCTGGCTGTCCTGGCTGGTGCGGTTGGGTTGGTCAGCGGTTGCGGTGATCCCCCATCCGGCGACCTGGTCATCCGGGCGGGCCGGTTGTTCGACGGCACGGGTGCGCCGGTGTTGAGCGACGTGCGGATCCTGGTGCGCGGCGGCAACATCGAGCGGATCGAGCCGGACGTGGGCGAGCCCCCGGCCGGGTTCTCGGTCCTCGACGCCCGCGGCATGACCGTCATGCCCGGTCTGATCAACGCGCATCTCCACCTCGCCAGCTCCGGGGCCTGCACCGCGGGCGTGGGCGTGGGGATCGGCCAGATGGCGCGCAACACCTACGCGCTATTGGCCAACGGCGTGACCACGGCGGCGGATCTCGGCGCACCGCTCGAGGTCGCCTTGGCCTTGCGCCGGTGGAGTGGCACCGCCCGGTCGCGCGGACCGCGGATCCTGGTGGCCGGCCCGATGCTGACCGCGCCGGATGGCTACCTGACCGACCTCGGGGGCGGGCAACTCGTAGAGGTGGGCGCGGTGCGGCCGATCGCGTCGGTGGAGGAGGGGCGCGCCGCGGTGCGGGAGCTCAGCAGCCGGGGTGTGGACTTCATCAAGATCGGCCTTCAGGAGCGCGGCTTTGACGGCGAGCCTCTCCCGGTGCTCGACCGAGAGCGCGTCTGCGGCGTGGTGGAGGAGGCCCACAAGCTCGAGATGCGCGTCATGGCGCACGCCTGTGAATCGAGCACCTATCGCCTAGCACTCGACTGCGGGGTTGACGCCATCGCGCACGGGGCCATCGAGCCCCTCGATGCGACCTTGGTGGAGAGGATCGCGGCCGCCGGCACCCCGGTGATACCGACCATCTTCGTGTTCGAGGGCATCCTCTGGGGTCCTGAGCACCCGGAGTATCTGAACAGCGCCGCGGCTCGACGGGTGTTGTCGGATGAGAGCCGGGATGATCTGCGCGACTACGCCAAGGCGGATCAAACCAGCGGCGAGCTGCTGCCGCCGCACTTCATGCCCGGTATCTCGCGGGTCCGGGCGGAGGCCGCGAGTATCGCGCTGCGGGCAAACGTGGCCCAGCTCCACGCCGCGGGAGCCCGGCTCGGCTTCGGGACCGACTCCGGGGTCTGTTTCAACTACGTCGGCTCGGAGCTCGAGGAGCTGCGGCGGTTGGTCGAGGTTGGACTCACCCCGGCCGAAGCGTTGGTGGTGGCGACTTCTGGCGGCGCCCGGGTGCTCGATCTGCAAGACGCCCTCGGCCGCATCGCCCCCCACTATCGGGCCGACATCATCGTGGTGGAGGGCCGCCCGGACGAGCGCCTCGACGACCTCCAGAACGTGCGGCACGTGGTGATCGACGGGGTGGAGCAGAGGATCGAGCCGCCCGGCGTGGGCCGGTGGCTCAGCCTCGCCGCCCGGCTGGTGTGGACGTTTTTGTCATAGGGGTCATCATAGTCATAGGGGTCAGGACTGCCCACTTGACACATAGACCCGGCTATCCGGGGACGGGGTCAACCCTCATAGGGGTCAGGACTACCCACTTGATATATAGACCCGACTATCCATGGAGCAAGAAACACCCTGATTTCAAGGATTCTAAGTATCAAGTGGGCAGTCCTGACCCCCTGATCTGGCGAGGATTCTAAGTGTCAAGTGGGTAGTCCTGACCCCTTGTTCACTTGGCGGCGTAGGCATCCACCAGCTCGGCCATGAGCTGCTCGTGGAGGCTCTGCATCTCTTCGATTTTGTGCTTGAGCACGTTGGCCAGGGCGGTCCGGAGGTGGACCTCGATGTCCTCGTCCGTGGCGCCGGTGTTGGAGACGATCTGGTCGTAGAGCCTCCGGGTGTCCTCTGAGACCTGGAGCGTGATTGTGTTGGCGGACAGGTAGTCCCCCAACAGGTCCCGGACCAAGCCCGAGACGTTGAGCCCCCGTTGGTTGAGGGCCTCGTGCTGATTTTCCAAAATCACAACGTTTACACGCTTGTAGGTCTCATCCATGGCGAACCTCGTTACACACCAAACGTATGATCTTACTCAGATCGAGTCAATCCACAATTTCTACTTGACAAGTGTGTGCTGGTCGCTATGATTACACAAGCACACACACCAAGACACACGGAGGGTCCATTCATGCACCGCATTACTCGTACCGACCGGCTAACCCGCTCCGACGACGGTTACCTCGCTGGCGTTTGCGAGGGGCTCGGCCGCTACCTCGGGGTCAATCCGGCCCTCGTGCGCCTGGCCTGGATCGTCGCGGTGCTCTTCTTCGGCACCGGCATCCTGCTCTACCTGGCGCTCTGGTGGCTCATGCCCCACGAGCTCAACCAACCGCTCGAGCCCACGGTGTGGATTCGAGGGCGCAACGGCAGTCACCCACCGCTGCAGCGCACGGTCAACGACCGCAAATTCCTCGGGGTGTGTGGAGGCCTCGGTCGCCGATACGGCATCGACCCCGCCCTCGTTCGCCTCGGGACCTTGTTCCTGTTCGCCGCCAGCGGCGGTCTGGTGTTGGTCGCCTATTTGGTGATGGCCATCGCCCTGCCGGTGCCGCGGATCTCCAGCCCCCATCCGGTCGAGCTCTAGGAGAACATCATGGGCCAGCGAGGATTTTTTGCACGACTCTGGAACCTGTGGCGCGGCATGTGGGGCCTCGAGCTCTCCAGCGCCGAGGCGCAGGAAATGGGAGATTTATCATGACCAAGCGAGCCCTCTGGTACGCCGTGACCCGCCGCAAGATCCTAACCTTCGCCGGCATCGGCGCAGCGATCATCCTGTTCGGTGGGCCAACCGTGGCGGCCGTATTCATGTTCGGCATCGCCGTCATCAAGGCGGCCAGGATCCTCTCCCACCCCGATCTAGACGCCCGTCTGCGTCTCCAGCAGCAGAAGCACGACCATGGCATCTACCGCATGTTGTCGGATCCCGAGCGTGAGGAAATCTTCGCCATCGATCATTACGCCAGCCTGCTCGAGGAGATGGGTGCCGCCCCGGAGCTGGCCGGCGAGACCTTGCATCAGGCCTGGCAGATCGTGCGCGCCAACGGCCGCGAGGACGCCACCGCCAAGCTCAAGGTATTTCGCCACAGCCTGCCGGCGCTGCGCCAAGCCGAGTTGATCGGTTCCCCGCAGCCCCAGGGCGTCGCCCAGCAGATCGAGCGAGAGCTCAACCTGATGCGAGCCGCCGAGCGGGAGATCGAGCTGGTCGGCTGACGTCGACGAGCCTTACGAGACCAGCCGGTTCGTGCCTAACTTCATGCCG
>JAUUZB010000718.1 GCA_030590185.1 Deltaproteobacteria bacterium | reverse complement strand
GCGTAGTTGCCGGCGCCAAAGGAGCCGCCGATCATCACCGTGAACTTCGGCACCGTGGCGCAGGAGACCGCGGCCACCATCTTGTGGCCGTCCTTGGTGATCCCCTTGGCCTCGTACTCGCGACCGATGATGAAGCCCATGATGTTTTGCAAAAACAACAGGGGGATGCGCATCGAGTCACAGATCTGAATGAACTGCGAGCCCTTGAGCGCGCTCTCGGAGAAGAGCACGCCGTTGTTGGCCAGGATCCCGACCTTGTAGCCGTGGATGTAGGCGAAGCCGGTGACCAGGGTGCGGCCCCAGCGCGCCTTAAATTCGTCGAACTCGCTGCCGTCGACCAGGCGCGCGATCACCTCGCGCACGTCGTAGGGGGTGATGGGATCCGGCGGCACGATGCCGTAGAGCTCGGCCGGGTCGTAGATGGGATCCCGTGGCTCACGCATCGGGATCTTGATCCTCTCCTGGGGATTGAGATCCCGCGCCAGGTCACGGGCGATCTGCAAGGCGTGCGCGTCATCCTCGGCGTAGTAATCGGAGACCCCCGACTCGCTGCAGTGCACGTCGGCGCCGCCGAGCTCATCGGCGCTCACCTGCTCGCCGGTAGCCGCACGTACCAGCGGCGGGCCACCGAGGAAGATGGCGCCGGTTTTTTTGACCTGGATGACGAAGGTCGACATCGCTGGGGTGTAGGCGCCGCCGGCGGTGCATTGACCCATGACCACCGCGATTTGCGGCAGGCCCATCTTCGACATGATCGCCTGGTTGTAGAAGGTGCGACCGCCCATCTGCTTGTCGGCGAAGATCTCGGCCTGCAGGGGCAAGAAGGCGCCGGCGCTGTCGATCAGATTGATCGACGGCAGCCGGTTCTCCATGATGATCTCCTGGCTGCGCAGCCCCTTCTTGACGCCGAGGGGATAGGCGGCGCCGCCCTTGACCATGGCGTCGTTGGCGGAGATGAAGAACTCGCGGCCGTGAACGGTGCCCACCCCGGCCACCACCCCGGCGCCGTGCACGCGGCCGTCGTATTCGCCATAGGCGGCGAGTGGCGCTAGCTCGAGGAAAGGAGTGTTCGGATCGAGCACCCGCGCGAGGCGCTCGCGCACCGGCAGCTTGCCCTGGCTGGTGTGGCGATTGAACGCCTTCTCCGAGCGGTCCTCCCGGGCGATGCGCAGGTTCTCGCGCAGCTCCTCGACGAGTTTCGTATTCTGCTCGAGGTTTTGTTTGTAGTCGTCACTGTCGGTCTTGATGCGGGATTGGATGACTTCCATGACACGCTCCGGAGGGTGCGATCCGGGACGCTAGCACGGCAGTCACGTTGAGGGCGACCCTTCGACTCGCTTCGCTCGCTCAGGGCGAACGGAGGGGGGCGCGCGGCCGTTCGCCAATCCCGTTCGCCCTGAGCCGCGTCCGGCGTGAGCCGGTCGCGTGTCGAAGCCTGTCCTGAGCTTGTCGAAGGGGGCCTCCTCGAGATCTCACCCGCCGATCTTATCCGGCCACCCACCACAGGAAGGACACCCCTGCCCTGGCTCGAAGGGGTAGAGCGCCGCACAATAGGGACAACGGGTGGGCCGCAGCTGCATGCTCGGGATCTCCTCTCACAGCGCGA
Organism: Deltaproteobacteria bacterium; assembly: GCA_030590185.1. The sequence continues at coordinate 2,188 of JAUUZB010000718.1, read as the reverse complement.
TCGCCTTGACCAGAAGCCAGTCGCGCAGGGCCCGGCCGACTTGCGGTTTCAAATCGTAGGGCAGAGTATGTGTCTCGTTTTGCGTCACCAGCCGCAAGGCCGCTGGCCGTCGAGTGACGTCCCGGTCGTAGCCGAGGGTGGCGGAGAAACCGATGCCGATCAGCTCGCGGCCATCGAGGAGCAGGAGCTGTTCCTCGCGGCTGCCTCGCTTGTCACGCAGGCGCAGCCGGCCCTCGCGGTTGAGCTGTAGGATGCGGCGTTGGGGATCGACGCCGCGCAAATCCATCCACAGGTTACCCAGCGCCCGGCGGAAGCTCCGGAACCAGGCCAGGGCCGGCGACGCGGCGAGAGCGAGGCTGAGCAGGAGCAGCGCCACCGGGCGGGAGCGTCGCGGGGCGTGGGTGATCAACTCCACGAAGTCGCTGGCGTCGCGAAGTTGAAACCCGGATTCCCGCAACAACGCCGCCGCGGTTTCGGCGTCCCGCAGGGTGGGGTGGCTCATCAGCGGCTGGCCGCCGTACCAAACCTCGAGGGTCTCGGACATCTTGACGCCGAGGGTCTCGACCACCACCAGGCCCTGTCGATCGGCGGCGGCGAGTACCGAGGCGACGATACCGTTCGCCTCGGCCGCGCTCGGGGGCGCGACGCTGATCTCCTCGAGGGTGGCGCCATCCTGGTCGAGGGCGAGCAGCGCCAGCTCGTGCCAGTAATCGAAGAAGCGCACGCTCAGGCCGGGGAGCGCCGAGCCCTCGTCGGCGCCGTCGTTTCGGTCACCCTCACCGCTGACCCACAGGATGATCGACGCGACCATGAGGCCGAAGAGGAGAAAGATCAGGAAGACCAACTTGACCGGCAGCTCCAACAGAGAGAGCCAGCGGAAGCTGCGCCGGCGCCGGTGGGAGAGCACTAGACGCGCCGCGCCCTCGAGCGGTCGAGTCAGCAGGGCGTCGAGGGCCGCCTTCCCAGGGAGCGGGGTCACAGCGACACTATATATGTCCGGGCGCCCAGGGCGAGGGAATCGTCCCCCGGCGCTCGAAACCTCGGCTCAGAGAACCTTCGTCCCCGGTTGCAGAAACGGGTTGGTGCGCTTTTCCTCACCGATCACCGTGGGCGGTCCATGCCCGCTGTAGGCGATCACTTCTTCGTCGAGGGTGAACAGCTCATTCTGGATCGAGCGCAGCAGGGTAGGCATGTCGCCACCGGGCAGGTCGGTGCGCCCGATCGATCCGGCGAACAGCGTGTCGCCGACAAACAGGATCTTCTGTGCCTCAAAGTAGATGCATACGCCACCCAGGGTGTGGCCGGGGGTGAACAGGACCTTGGCGGTGAGGTTCCCCACCGCGAACTCCTCACCCGCCTCGAGCCGGCGATCGACCGTCGGCGTGGTCTTGGGCGGCAACCCGAACATCATGGCGCTCTGGGGCAGCATGTCGAGGTACTGCTGTTCTCCGGGGTGAATGGCGAAGGGAACGCCGAGCGCTTTTTTGAGTGGCGTCACCGCGCCGGCGTGATCGATGTGGCCGTGGGTGCAGACGATCTCGGTGACCTCGATGTCGTTCTCGGCGATTTGCTCGCGGATCAACTCCTCCTCATCACCGGGATCGATCAGAATGCCCTTCTTGGTCTCCGCGTCCGCGGCCAGGTAGCAGTTTTCCATAAAGGGGCCGTTGGTGATCATCTGCACCAACAGGCCGTCGTGGTTTCTCATATTGATACTCGATCCATCTTCGCTAGGAGTTGGTAGTGTATGCCCATTCGCGTGCCGCGCAACAAGCGCCTCCCTCGGGCTGAGGGCTTGTTGCGTCCTCGGCCTGCGACTAGATTGCCGCCGAACCCCAGCCGAGGAAGTCCGATGCGTCGCTACTCACTGGTCGTCTGTCTCCCCCTCATCATCGCCAACCTGAGCTGCAAAGAGATCGGCGACACCCCAACCGCGGAGTCAAACGTGCCTGCCACCGCGCCTTCCGATGATCTCGAGCAGCGCTGGAACCTGACCGATCTCTACCCAACCGATGAAGCCTGGGTCGCAGCGGTGAAGACCCTAGAGGCGCGCCTCGTGGAGCTCGACGCCTGCAAGGGCACCCTCGGCGAGAGCGGCGCCAAGCTCGCCGACTGCCTCGATCTCTACTACGGCATCGACAAGACGCTCGGCCGCATCTATTCCTACGCGGCCAAGCGCTCCGACGTC
>JAUUZB010001171.1 GCA_030590185.1 Deltaproteobacteria bacterium | reverse complement strand
CGACCGGTACGTCGAGCACCCGGCGAACGCCGCTGTGCACCACCAACCCAACTCCGGGCGCCCCGATCACGCAGCGCACCCCGGCGTCCACCAGATGGGCCTGCTCGGTGGCTGGGGCGCGCATGAACTTGCGCCGGGCCGGGGTGTTGAAGAACAGATCCCGGACGTCGATGGTCGTGCCGACCGGCGCACCCACCGGCTCGTCCGCTGTCATGATCCCCCCCTCCACCACCAGCCGCCGCGCCTCGGCATCTTGTGGCCGCCGGGTGGTTAAGGTGAGGCGCGAGACCGCCGCCACCGAGGAGAGCGCCTCGCCGCGAAAGCCGAGGGTCCGGATACGGAACAGGTCATCGGCGTCCCGGATCTTGCTGGTGGCGTGGCGCTCGAGGGCCAAGCGCGCGTCCGCGGGGCTCATCCCAACCCCGTCGTCGCTAACGCAAACCCGCTCGAGCCCCCCTGCCTCGCCGAGCAGCTCGATGGTGGTGGCACCGGCATCGACGGCGTTCTCCACCAACTCCTTGGCCACCGACGCCGGGCGCTCGATGACCTCACCGGCGGCGATGCGATCGATAACCTCCGACGTCAGTCTGTGGACGACCCCCACCGCTCAGACGCAGACCCGATTGCGGCCGCCCTGCTTGGCCTCGTAGAGCTTCTCGTCGGCGGCGGCCACGAAGCCCATGGCGTCGATCTCCTCCGCACCCTTGGTGAGCGTGCTGATCCCGAGGCTGATGGTGATCGGGATCTGCTTGTCGTCGAAGCCGAAGTAGTGATTGGCGACGAGCTTGCGCTGCTTCTCGCAGACCCGCTGCGCGCCCCTGGCGTTGATCTCCGGCAGGATGATGGTGAACTCCTCGCCGCCGTAGCGCGAAAAGACGTCCTCCCGCCGCAGGTTCCCGGCGACCAGCAACGCTAGCTCGCGCAGGATGAAGTCGCCGGCCAGGTGGCCATGGGTGTCGTTGACCTTCTTGAAGTGATCGATGTCGAAAATCACCAGCGACAGCACGCGCCCGTAGCGCTGCGCGCGGTTGACCTCCCGCTCGATGGTCTCTTCGAAGTAGCGCTTGTTGTAGGCCTGGGTGAGGCCGTCGATGGTGGTGAGGCGGTAAATCTCCTCGTGGTACTTGGCCTCGATGTTGTCGGCCGAGAGGAACTTGAAGATTTGGGTGCCGATCCGGATCAGATCCCCGTCGCGCAGGTCGACGCTGTCGATGCGCTCGTCGTTGACAAAGGTGCCGTTGGTCGAGCCGAGATCGAAGATCCGGGATTTCTCCCCGTGGACCGTAATTTTGGCGTGCTGGCGCGAGACGCTGTTGTGATCGATGCTCAGATTGGCGGTGTCGGCCCGGCCAATGATGTGCTCCTGCTTGTCGAGACTGTGACGGCGGCCGATGTTGTCGCCGTAGAAGGTCACCAGGCAAGGCGGTCCAGCGCCTGCCTTCTTGGATTTGAGGGCCTCGGTAACGACAGTGATCTCGTCGTCGTCTTTACCGATCGGCGCGGTTGTCTCGTTATCGCCCATTATCCTTCGAGGCCTTGATAGTGCATCCTACCGGGATTCGCGCGCAAGTACTCCTTGGGCATCGTCAGCGAAGCCCTCGCGCCCGAGCAGGCCCCAGGCCAGGCGTTGTTGGGCCTCGATGCCGGCCGGCGCGAATGGATCGATCCCCTGGGCGAGCCCGGTCAGGGCGCAGGCGGCGGTGACCAACACGACCAGGCCGCCGACGCTCGCCTCGTCCACCATCGGTAGGCTGAGGTCGACCACCGGCACCCCGGCGGCGAGCAGCGCGGCGCGGGTGGCGCGACGTTGAGCGGTGAGCACCTCGTGGAGATCGCGTCCGTGCAGAAAGCTGACCTCCTCGCGATCGGCGAGCTCATCGGGGATCGGCAGCGGGTGGTTGGAGCGCTCGGTGCCGAGCAGGACCACCATCTTGTCGGCGGGGCCCTCCAAAATCAGCTGCAGCTGGCAATACTGATCGCAGGTCCCGACCCCAGCGATTGGGGTTTGGCCGGTACGGACCTCGTTCCCCTCGAGGTCGGTGCGTCGCGCCAGGGACTGGGCCCAGAGCTGCACGAACCAGTTGGAGAAGGAACGCAGGGCGTCGGAGTACGGCATCATCACCAGGCTGCGCCGCCCGATCTGACGCTCGGCAAACAGGCTGCCCGCGGCGAGGCAAGCCGCCGGGTTGTCCCAGATCTCCGCGGGCTCCGCGCTGAGCCGCTCGACCATGGCCGAGGCGCCCTCGCAAATCCGATCGAGGTCGATGTTGAGAAAACCGGCGGGCAGCAGACCAACCGGGGTGAGCGCCGTGTAGCGACCGCCGACCTCGGCCGGAACCTCGAAGCTGCGGATCCCCTCGCTACCGGCCAGATCGCGCAGCAGCCCCTGCTCGGGGTCGGTGATGAACACGGTGCGCGAGCGACTCTCCCCCTGGCCGACGCTCGCCCGGAACCAACGCCGGACGATCAACAGCTGGGCGAGGGTCTCGATGGTGTTGCCGCTCTTGGAGGCGACCAGCACCGCCGTGCGCTCCGG
>JAUUZB010001074.1 GCA_030590185.1 Deltaproteobacteria bacterium | reverse complement strand
GAACAACCCCTCGACCCCGCGTCCCGGCGCACCGTCCCGGCCCCGCAGCTCCCGGTCGAGCATCATCAGAACGAGGGGATACTTAGTGTAGTGGAGCCACTCGACGACCTCGTGGTCGCGAACCCAGCGGTCATCCTGCGGCGGTCGGTCGAAGTCGGCGCCCTCCCGCTCGCGCACGCTGCGGTAGCGGCGGAACAGGGCAGCAAAGCGGCCGTCGTTGTCGACTACGCCGGCGATCTGGGTCAGGGGGATCTCGATCCAAGAAGCGAGCCCTTCGTAAAACCAACGGTCGGCGCCCCTGCCGAGCTCGAGGCCGTATGGCTGGTCCCGATTGAAGGCGTGACCGATGCGGTGACCGAACAGCTCCCAGTTCCGCAGCTTGTCCGGCTGCATCTCGTAGGCGTGGCCGAGGATCCAGGAGGCGCCAAAGATTCGCCCTCCGTCCTTGGCCTTTGGCACGAAGATGTTGAGGTACGGGTAGCGCAGGGTGAACCCGAGCAGCTCTTGGAGATGGGTGAAGATCGCCCCGCTGCGTCTCAGGATGCGCTCGCGCAGCTCCGGATCGAACCGCGCGTGTGTGGCGATTTGCATCACCTGCCCGTTGGCCTCGACCTCGGCGACGTCGAAGTGCCCCACCGCGATCGCCGATTTCATCACTGGAAAGTAGGCGTGCACGCCATCGATCTCGGCGACGTGCCAGCCCTCCTCATCCTTGGGCCAGGCGAAGAGGACCGTCTCTCCCGGGGGCGGGTTGACCCGGATGTGCACCGCCTCGGTGGCCCAGTAGGGGCTCGGCAGCCAGGTGATGAGGCTGGTTTGGATCAGCGCGAAGTCAGGCTCGATGATCCCCTGATAGCCGTGGCGTCCCTTGGCGCCGAGGCGGGCGTCGTAGCGCAGGTGGACCGTGCGTGAGAACCATGGGAACAGCAGTCGCCAACGGCCCCAACCGATCATCCACTTGGCATCCCCGTCGGCGTCGACGGCCTCGAAGTGGGTCGAGCGCATTTTGTCGGCGTCGGCCAGCAGCCAGAGCACGATCACCGGGTGGCGTAGGTTGCGCAGCTCAGCATCGATCTCGGCCACACCATTGGCGAGGTCGACGTTGACCGTGAAGCGCCCGTCGATGGAGCTGGGCAGCACCGCGAGCAGGGCGAGAAGAACGATGATCGCCAGCAGGGCAGTGAAGCCCTTGTCGAGGTATCGCCAGGGTCGCCGGTGTTCGGGGGACTCGGGGGACTCGGGCGACTCGGGGCGCCCAGGGGACGCCCGGCGCGCTTTGCGTGTGCGGCGCGCTCGTTTGGCCACTAGGCCTCCTCGGGGCTCGGTTCCGGAGTAGGTGTGTTCTTTGTCGTGAAGTGCAGGATCACGATCAGCACCCCGAACAGGGCGTAGCCGATGGCAATCCGGATCGGGAGGGTGCTCTCCAATCCGAAGGGCCAATATAGCTTACCGCTCGGGTCGATCGAGTGGATGAAGCCGAACAACGAGAAGAAAGCACAGATGAACAGAAAATAGGCGGCCGGCAGCAGCTTGCGGTCCGCGAGGTGGGCGCCAAAGCCGCCCCACAGCATGGCGGTCAAGATGAAGCCGTTGCCCAGGGCGGTGATCACCAGCAGCTCATCGGTGGTGCGTTGACTCAACTGCAGGGTGGCGTCGGTCAGGGCCGGGATGTTCTCTTTGAGCTTGTTGAAGCCGCCCGTCAGCTCACCCACGAGGCCGGCGCCACGGAACATGACCAGGTTGGCAACGGTGGGCAGGGTGGCGAGGGTGATCGCGGGGAAATGCGACTTGGGGCAGGCCCAGTAGGTCTGGGAGACGATCTCGAGGCCGACGAAGATCAAAATGGGCGCCACCGCGGCGGCCGGCAGCGCGTCGACGATAAAGGACAAGTAGCCGAAGATACCGCCGAGTCCGATGAACAGGCCGGTGGCCAGGGTATAGCCGGCGCGACCGCCCATCGCCTTGTAGGCCGGGTGTCCGATGTAAGGGGTCGACTGGGCAACGCCGCCGGTCATGCCGGCGATGAGCGTCGCGAAAGCTTCGGTGAGCAGAATGTTGCGCGTGCTGTAATCGTCGCCGGCGACTCGGGCGCTCTCGGTGACGTTGATGCCGCCGACGATGGTCAGCAGGGCGAACGGGATCGCCACCGGCAAGAACTTGAGCGCCTCACCGAATCCGGACACGAACCCGAGGGTTGGCACGGGGAAGGCCAGGTAAAAGGTGAGGTCCGGTGTGTGGTAGGCGTGGCCCAGCGCGCCGGCGCCGCCGAGGAGGTAATAGAGGAGCGTGCCGCCGATCACCGCGGCCGCCGCGCCCGGGATTTTTCCGGGCAGGTCGATCTTGGCGACCAGGGTGTAGAGCACCAGGCCGAAGGCGACGATGCCGACGATGGGTAGATGAAAGATGTGCACCAGCTGCAGGGTGCCGAGCAGCGCGATCCCCACGCCGGCGAGGGAGCCGAGCAGGCCAGCCTGAGGCACCAGCTTGCGCACCCACTCGCCGATGAAGGAGCAGCCGAGCTTGACCAGGCCGATGAAGATCATGGTGGCCATGCCGACCTGCCAGGCGATCAGCATAGCGTTCTGGCGTACGGTCTCGTCGACATCCCCTTGGTGCCCGCCGCCAGCGGCCAAGAAGGCCGGCACCAGCACGGCAAAGGCGATGCCGATGGTCGAGGGTGTATCGAGACCCAGGGGCATGGCGGTGACGTCGGTGCGGCCGGTGCGTTTGGCCAGGCGGAAGGCCATCCAGGTGTAGACCAGGTCGCCGACCATGACGCCGAG
>JAUUZB010000369.1 GCA_030590185.1 Deltaproteobacteria bacterium | reverse complement strand
GGGGCTAGCTTGTTTGGTCACACGGCATGGAGTAGACGCGAGAGCTGGCGGATCTCCCCGTCACTGACCGCGGGGGCGTCGATGTGGATCCCGAGCAGGCGTGCGACGAGAGCAGCGACCGATAGGATCGGGCTGCTCGCGGTCGTCGGCTCGCTCCTCGTCAGTGGCACTGCGGCCGGGCAAGCGGCGCCCGCGCCGGAAACGCCCGCTGAGGATTCGGCGGTCCCCGCAGGCCCGCCGGTCCCAGCTCCCCCAGAAATCCCGACCCCACCGACGCCGGGCGCGGACACTGCGGATCAGGGTAACCCGGACCGCATGGTGATCGACGCTGACGCCGGCGCGCTTCCCCACGGTTTTCATCCGGCCGGGGAGATCTCCGGGGAGGAACCGGAATTGCCGGCCGCCACCAAGGTGCGCCCGCCGGATCAAACCGCACACACCCCGCCGGGGCACACCACGCAACCGGATGGGCTCGACCGCGATCAGAACACGCCGCCCCCCGACGCGACATCCGCCGGCACCGTGAGTCCCGAGACGCCGCCCCCCGACGCCCTCGTCGACGCCGTCTCTGATCCCTTCGCCAAGGCCCAGATCGACCTGACCGGTTTCGCCATCGTCGATCTCTTCTGGCGCCGGTGGGACAGCGGCGACGACGACTTCACCTTCCGGCCGCGGCAGATCGAGCTCGGGCTCGAGGCGAGCTACGGAGACACGGCACGGATCCACGTCGACACCCACCTGCTGTACACCGACATCGAGACCCTCGATGGCGCGGCCATGGAGGTGGTGATCTTCGACTACTTCATCGAGCAGGCCTTTGTGGAGTGGACACCTGCCTACGCTTGGATGCCTCCGGAGCTGACCCTGCGGGTCGGTAAGTTTGAGGCCCCGGGCGGTGGCGAGGCGCTCGATCCGATGGATCGCACACCGCTCTCCCGTTCGACCACCGCCATCCGAGCCGGACCGGATCTATTGACCGGCCTCCTGCTCAGCGCCCGTCTGCTCGACCTCAACGATACCTTCCAACTCGATTTCTTCCTCGTCTGGTGCAACGGCTGGGACCGGACCATCACCGAGACCGCGGCCAGGACAATCAACGCCGGCGTGCCCCACCGCCTGTTCAAACGCGGGCCAGAGGATTGGTTCTACGAGGGCAAGCTCAGCTTCATGGTTGGGGTCGAGGATCCGACCCATGACGATGCGCGTTGGTTCATCGACTACGCAGCCAGTCTGCACCTCCTCTCCTTCCTCTGGATCCACGGCGAGCTCATCGCCGGCCAGGAGAGCAACAAGGGCTACAACCCAACCGCCGGCGCATGGGATCGCACCACCCCGGCCTTCTGGCTCGGGGCCTTGATGACCGTGGAGCTCAAGGAACGAGATTTTCCCCTCTCCGGCGCCCTGCGCGGTGAGTACATCCACGATCGAGATCTGTTGATCGGCCTGCCGACCGACCCAGACCTGCCGAGCGAGCTGACCAGCCTGGTCGGGTTCAGCGCCACCCTGCGCTACGCCCTGCTCACGGCCGACACGGTCAAGATGGATCTGGCCCTGGAATACCGCGGCGAGTTCGAGAAGGGTGACGTCCCCGGGGTCGGGATCCAACGCAACTTCGATGTCGGACAGCTGCCCAAGTGGTTCAGCACCCAGCAAGTGACCCTGGCGATGGCGGGGCGCTTCTAGGCCACCCGCCGGCGGTCGCTCAGGGCATGCAGAGCCCGCTCATCCCGATGGTCTCGCTCCAGATCCCGCCCGGGGCCTCGAAGCGTCGGCCCAGGGAGTAGAGGATGGCGGTGTAGTTGGTGTCGTATAGGCTCGTGCCGGAGGGGTAGGGCTTGCGGCAGACCGGCGCCCAGTCGTAGCCCGCACAGTCGTCGTTGGTGCAACAGGTGTGCGTGCAGCGCCGGGTCGCACCGGCAGTCGCCGCGGTGCAGATCTCCGACTTGCACTGACTGTCGGCGGTGCAGACGTCGCCGACCTCGAGGGTGCCCAGGTACTCGCTCCATAGGCAGATCTTTTGGAAGCCGTACGGGTTGTCCTCGTTCGCCTCACGCCAACCGTCCCAGACGTCGATCGGCTTGCAGATCGGGTTGTCCGGGCCGCAGTCACTCGGGTTGCAGCAGGGTTGGGCGCAGTGGGCCACCTCGCGGCGGTCGGGGGTTTGCACGCACCAACCGGAGCGGCAATCATCCTGATCGGTGGGTAGCGGCGAGCCTTCGATGCCGCTGCCGCAGGGTTGGTTGGGGCCGAGGTGGCCCCAGCCCTCGTGGCAGAGCTGGCTAAAACCGAGGATCTCCTCCTCGTCGAGCACGCCCGAGTTGTTGAGGTCCTCACCGATGGGCCAACCGCTGACGCAGACCAGGTCGTCTACCGACAGGCCCTCGCAGTCCGCGTCCCGGGCGCACATCTCCATGCAGACGGACTCGACGCTGGTTTGGGTGAGCCGATGGCAGTAGCCGCTGCGGCAGTTGAGGGACTGGATGGTGGACTCGTCGCAGGCGGCGCCCGGCGGTTGGTCCAGGGCCGGCAAGGGATGGGTGAAGGCGAGATCGATCCAAACGCAGACGTTGGAGTCACCGAGCTCCCAACAGACCGCGTCGTCCGGGCAGTCGCCCTGCTTGACGCAGGGCCAGGTGCAGAGCGAGGCGCTCGAGTAATTAATGTCGCCGGCCCAGCAGGCACCGCTGGCGCACTCGCCGTGGGTGGTGCAGCTCTCACCGAATAGGTCGAGGGAGTCGGCGCCGGGGTGGATCGGGAAGCAGCGGCCGGTCGCAACGTGGCAGGCGTGGCCCTGGTTGCAGCTCATCCGCTCGCAGCCGGGCACGCACAGCCCGGCGTCACAGACGGTGTAGGGCGGGCCGCACTCGCTGTCGTCGACGCATTCCAGGGTGGAGGCTTCGCACACCCCGCCGTTGATCAGATCACAGTCGCGGGTGGCGCCGCACTCACCGGCCAGGGTGCAGGCCATGCACTCGTTCCAATACTCGCCCGCAACCTGGGTGCAGACGTATTCGCCACAGTCCGCATCGTCGCCGCACCAGACCCCGGTCGGGATGACGCAGACCCCGTGGGGATTGCAGACCCGGCCGCCGGGGCAGGAGAGGTTCGCGAGGTCGTCGCACGGCACGCAGACATCGTTGTCACAGACCTGGTCAGCGCAGTCGGCGGTGTCCTCGAGGCAGGGCCGGCAGCCCTCCTGGGGCGCACAGAACGGTGTTTGCCAAGGACAGGCGGTGTCGCCGCAGTCCTGGTCGAGGTCGATACAGGTCTTGGAGACGCCGCAGATGTCGGGGTCGACGCAGTCGCTGTTGCGGGTGCACTCTACGCAGATGCCGGCGTTGGTGTCGCAGACCCCGGTGGGGCAGGTGACCTCCGGGCAGCCCGGGATGACGCCGTCCTGGCAGCGATTGTCCTCGCAGTAGCCGTCCTTGCAGTCGGTGTGCAGCGCGCAACAGCGCTCGGGGCCGCAGGTGGAGGCGCAGCAAAACTGCCCCTCGGGGCAGGGTTGGTCGGTGCCGCAGGTCCAGCCTTCGTTCGGTACGCATTCGTTTTCGATGCACAGCTCGCTCGGCAGGCAGTCATCGGCGTCGGCGCATTCGGAGACGGGGTCGTTGCCGCAATGGAGGCTGAGCCCGGCCAGGACGAGGGCCGCGCCGACGACGACAATTCCGGACGCTGGGGAGCGCATGGCTCGCTCCTGTTCTCTCAGTCTTCGATGATCAGCACGCACTCGCGGTTGGCGCCGGTCCAGCAGGCATCCGGCTCGGCCGGGCAGTTGCTGCCCGCGGCCTCCTGCTCCCACCACGCCTCGTCGCCGGCGATCAGGTAGAAGCCCGGGGCGTCGTCCTCGGCGATGACGTCCCAGCGGCCGTTGACGATCTCCACCGTGGCGTTCGCTGGCGCCTCGCCGAAGAGGCAGAGCTGCCAGAAGATCAGGACCGGCCAGTTTTCGTCGGTGCCGAGGCGGCCCTGGCCGTCGACACCGTACCAACCGCTCTCGTAGGGTTGGAACTTGAGGATGTCGTTGAGATTGTCGATCGGGATGGTTTGATTGATGCTGATCAGCCCGTAGCGCTGGTAGCAGTGGGGCGATACGGACCAGTTGCCGCTGCCATCCAAGAAGAAGCGGCAGGGCATGCCCATGTAGGGCGTCTCGATCGCGGTGTGGTCCGTGCCCGGGCCGTCGAGGTCGATGCCGGAGAGACCGAGCTCGATGGTGCAGCCGTCGCCGTCGGCGCACAACAGCAGCAACTCACCGTGGGGGACCGCGGTGGAGGAGGCGACGCCGTCGACCTTGGCGGCGGTGACCACCATGCGATCGTCGTCGAGGCCAACCGCTGGGGTGGCCACCCCGGCGCAGTCGTCACAGACCCAAAGGTTGCCGCCGCCCCCGCCCGGACCATCCGGGCCCTGGGGTCCCTCGAGACCTTCGGGGCCCGGCGGACCGGTGGGTCCTACGGGGCCCTCTTCACCCTGGAGCAACACCACGTCTTGGGTGGCGCTGCCCGCGGAGTTGGTGACCACCAAGGTGTAGTCCGCCATGCCGGTGGTTGCGATGTGGGTGTTGAGGGCCGCCGGGTCGGTGGGTACCAGGAAGACCGAGAAGTCGGTGTTGGAGGCCACCTCCAAGGCGAAATCCTGGGTCCCGTCCGAATCTTGAAGCTCGAAGGAGGCGCCGAGTAGGTTCCGACCGGTCACGTAGATGGCGTCGTGCACGCAGTTGACCTGCGGCGCCCCGGCCACCGGCTCGCACATCGCCTCGCTGTTACCGACCACCGCCTCGATGGTCGGTATGCTAGCGCCACCCTCGACGCAAAATTCACCGTCGCAATGCTGCCCGCTGACGCAGTCATCGTCGGTGGCGCACAGCTTCTTGCAGATGGACGAGTCGCAGAGGTGGCCCGAGGGGCAGTCATCGACCGTCTTGCAGCCGAGCTCGCTGTTGTTGCACCCGGCCGAGGCCAGGGCCAGGGCAGCCACGAATACCCCCGCGGGAATGGCGTATCGTCTCATCCTATTACTCCTCATTGGGCCGGCCGCTAACAGGCGGCCGCGGCTCGCGATTCTCCACCTTGTCGAGGAAATCTATCGCAAAAACCGTCCCGTGTCCTTCGCAATTTTGCCGCCCGAAACGACCAAATGAACGTGGGAATAACAGCCCAACCCAGGAGAGTTACCCATGAGCCAGATTGACGACGGGAACGCCGAAGGATTGACAGACCCGACATCGGGGTACATTAAAAGCAACGGGAACCGATACGTGCTTGGATTTAAGAGAAAAGCTAAGAATCTCGATACCTTCGAGGGGCTCCTGGAGGATCACCTCGGCGGCATGTACCGGGTGGCCCTGAGCCTGACCCGCAATCCGATGCAGGCCGAGGATCTGGTGCACGACACCGCGGTCCGGGCCCTGCGTTTCAAGGATC
>JAUUZB010000975.1 GCA_030590185.1 Deltaproteobacteria bacterium | reverse complement strand
GCTCGACAGCCTGCAAGCGAAGTTGGTGATCGCCTCCACCGGGGGCATTGCTTCGGCCAAGCTCGAGGACCCCGGCAAGGCCAAGGCCAAGGGCAAGGTCGAAGAGTGTGTGACCGCCGCGCTGCGCCGGGTGGAGTTTGGTCGCCACGACCTGCCCAAGGTGGAGGTCCTGGTCGATCTGCCGCCGCCCAAGGACAACGCCGCAGCGCCACGCACCGGCACGGGAAAGCTCAAGCGCCTGACCTCCGCCGAGATCCAGGGGGTGATCGGCAGATACTCCGGGAGCATCGTGAAGTGCTTTCATGGCATGGACCAGAGTCGAGCTCCGCCCGAGGTGAGGCCCACGATCAAGATCGATACCTCCGGCCGGGTCAGCAGCGTCACGATCAAGCCGTCCCTCGGTGATCCCCGGGCGCACAGCTGTTTGACCAAGGTTCTCAAGGGCATGCGGTTTCGTAAGCACCCGGACAAGAACCTGGCGCCGATTACCATCCCGTTGCGTCTCAAAAAGGGCTAGGCGAGCAATTTCCCCATGGAGCAGCTCGACGAATACCTCGTGGACTGCAAGCGCTACTCGCGGGAGGGGTTTGCGGCGGCGCATCCCCACCCCTGGTTTGTGGTGGCGGTCCCGGACAAGAGCGGTGACAAGTGGCGCGCCTTTCGTACCACCTCGGTGAGCGCCTGGAGTCTGATCCAGGCCCGGGCGGAGCTGCCGGCGGTGGCCGATGTCTACCGGGCGCTCAAGGTGGTCAAGAGCGCGGACAACCCGTGGCGCAACCGCATCAGCCTCGGCCGGGCCCGCAACAACGACGTCGTCCTACGCGATCGTTCGGTCTCCAAGCTGCATGCCCACCTCACCCTCGACGATGACGGCCAGACCAGCCTGCGCGACGCCGGCTCCCGCAACGGCACCCGGATCAACGGTGATCGGATCCGCGGCAAGGATGCCATTGTCCTGGTGGCCGGGGACGAGGTGCGTTTTGGTCGGGTCGACGCGGTTTTCCAGGACGCCACGGCCTTCTACGATTTCCTTCACGGAATCATCAATGTTGACCAGGATCCAGGAGCCAGCGAGTGAATACCACCCGACCCGAGCCGTCAAAACCGAGATCTCCCCCGCGGAGTAGGACTCAGCTCCCGCCACCGGATCTTGGAGCGCCTGGAGGGTCCCCCATGAAAGCCAGACTGATTGCTGTGATGGTTGCCCTGGTCGCCCTGCTGGCGGCTCCCTGTGCCTGGGCGGGCCCGGCCCGTCTGATCAAGGCCGAGGGAAAGGTCTGGGTAACGCAGCCCCAGGGCAAGGAGGCCCGTGCCGTCGCCGGGTCGAGCCTGGTGCCGGGATCGCGGATCCGGACCGGGAGTGATGGTCAGGCGGAGCTCGAGTTCAAGGATGGCTCGTTGTTGCGGGTGCGACCGAATAGCTCGATGAGCCTGTCCGGCAACAAGCGCCCCGCATCGCGCAAGAACTCGGTCGTGCTGTTCTTTGGCCGGATGTGGAGCAAGGTGACCAGCGGCGAGCCGGATCACTATGAGGTCAAGACCGCCAACGCGGTGTGTGGGGTGCGCGGCACCGAGTTCGAGACCGCGGTGGCCGACGATGGCTCGGTGCGGGTGCGGGTCACCGGCGGCGTGGTCGCGGTGACCGACGAGAACAGCGAGCGCGGGGTGCGAGCCGGCCAAGAGGTCGCCGGGGATGAGAACGGCGTCGGGGGCGCGGGCACGGCGTCCAGCGATCCCGGCTGGGAGTCCTGGGAGGCCAAGAAGAAGGCCCGGCTGGCCAAGAATGGGCGGTCGATCGTCGACACGATGAAGGGCAAGATCATGAGTCGCAAGGCGCAGCTCGAGAAGCTACGCGCGCGGCAGAAGCAGATCGAGGCGCAACGCAAGGACGCGGAGCGTCGGGCCCGGTCGGGCGACAGGGGCGCGATCGAGCAGATCCGCAAGTACAACTTCGAGCTCTCCGAGCTCGCGGATAAAATCGCTGATATCGGCGACGAGGCGGAGAGTCAGTTCGGGATGGTCGACCACTACGCCGACCTCGCCAACGACCCGCGCTTCAAGATGATCGACCGCAAGTACCTGGTGGCCGAGGCGGCGAGCCTGCGGCGCATCAAGGCGATGTTCGATGAGATGATCGCCGAGGGGACCGACATCTCGGCCGAGGCCATGGATGACCTGCTCAAAGACATGAGCAGCGGCACCCACGATAGCCTGCGCGACGGCGACACGGCGGCGGACGATCTGTTCGGCGGCGACGACATGGACATGCGCTGAGCCGCGCCGCGGCGTTTCTCCCAGCCCGGCAATTCTGCTATATCCTGGCCCATGGGTGATCCATTGGGATTGTCCAGATCTCTATCCTCCTCCAGCCAGGAGCGTCTGCCGTGCCGCCAGGGGCCAAATCAAACGACGCGTTGATCCTCAGGACGTTTTTCGCCGCGGGCATGCCGATCGCCCTGGCCATGTTGATCAGCGTCGTCAGCCGCGACCTGGGCGTTTACCTCGTGCCGCTCCTCGGGCTGGCGGCGCTCGGCATTCTCTGGGTGCAGCTGCGCCAGCTCGGCCCGGCTGGGCCCGATGCCTCGACCTTGCTCAAGACATTCGAGGAGAACGACACCGACGGCTTGACCAAGGCGCTCGAGGAGATCGCGACCCTGGCACCCGAGATCGAGACCCGGCTCACTACCCTGGGGGCGACGTACGAAGCGCGCCGGCTCGCTGGTGACTCCCACCGCTCGACCCTCGAGCAACTCGGGATGCAGCTCAGCAGCCTCGAGGAGTCCTTGCGCTCCCAGGAGGAGGCGCTCACCCAGGTGCGGGCCGCGGCCGAGGGCACCATCGGCTCCCAGGGGCGGGTCAGCCACAGCCTCGACGACCTCTCCCACAGCGCCGAGGAGAGCTCCTCTAGCATCATTGAGATGGTGGCGATGAACAACGAGGTGCGCAACAACGTGAACAACCTCGCCACCAGCGTGGATGAGACGACCACCGCCATCGAAGAGATGACCTTCTCCTCCAAGGAGGTCGCCAAGAACATCGAGGAGCTGAGCACCGCGGCCGAGGAG
>JAUUZB010000441.1 GCA_030590185.1 Deltaproteobacteria bacterium | reverse complement strand
TGCACCGGACGTTGGCGCAGATCCGCGAGGCGGGCGCCCAGCCCGGGGTCGCCCTCAACCCCTCCACGCCGGTGGCGATGATCGAGCACGTGTTGCAGCTCGCCGATCTGGTGTTGGTGATGACCGTCAACCCCGGCTTTGGCGGGCAGAGCTTCATCTCGGAGACCCTGCCAAAGATCCGCCGGCTGCGGGAGCTGGCGAGCGAGCCAGGCCTCGACTACCGCATACAGGTCGACGGCGGAATCGCGCCGGACACCATCGCCGCTGCCGCAGAGGCGGGCGCCGATTGCTTCGTGGCCGGAACCGCGATCTTCGGTCAGGCCGACTACGGGGCTGCGGTCGCGGCGCTGCGCGCGGGCTGATCGCCTGGCGCACACAGGAAGGCGATCACGTCTCGAATCGCCTCACGGGCGACAGGGCTGTCCACCTCATTGAGGAAGCCATGGGGCGCGCCTGCGTAGATACGCAGGTTCGTGGGCAGGTGGAGTTGTTCCCGGCGCTCGGCGAGTCTCCGCGCCTGCTCGACCGGCACGATCAGATCGTCGTCGCCGTGGAGCAAGAGCAACTCCTGCGGGTGGCCGGGGTGGGAGATGGGTGAGCGTTCACGGACGCTGTCGGCGTCGGCGCCCTCGAAGAGCAGGCGGTTGAGCAGGCCGGTGGTGGCCCCGGGAAGGTTGGCGAAGTCATACACCCCGAAGAAACAAACCAACTTGTGCGCCGGTGAAGCGAGCCGGTTCTGGTGCATCAGCATCAGGGCGGCGCCGGCGCTCAAGCCGAGCATCGACATGCGCTCCGGATCCAGCCGATGGTGATCCGCCTGGCTGTGCCACCAGCCCACGAACCGGTCCGCGTCATCGAGGGCCTGGGCCAGACGACCGCCCCTCAGGATCAAACGGTAGTCCAGCGCCGCCACCGCAAAGCCCGCCTCGACCAGTCGCGTGGCGAGCAAGCGCACGGGTTTCATCCGCCGCGAGCCGATCACGAAGCCGCCGCCGTGAAAGATCTGCACCGAGGGATGCGGCCCCGGTCCGGCTGGCAGGTAGACGTCCGCGAGGGGGGCCGCACCGCGACCGCCCCGCCGGTGATAGGGCTCGGCCTCGAGCGTCGGGGGCAAGAGCCGCACCGGGGATGGGGTGACCAGGCCCCAGACGGCACGCCCGAGGCGGCCGAAGTGGCTGCGGCGCCAGGAACTTTGGGTGCGGCTCGTCACGGGTCCTTGATAGATCCGGGGCTGGCGGGTCTCAAGTGTACGGTTCGGGGGGCCGACGCCCCGGGGGGACCAGGACGAATGCCTCGACCGAGGCATAGCGAGCAGGTACGCCTCCCCGGTGGAGACACTAGGGATGTGTGTGGCAAATTGGTGATAGGCTCCGTCCATGAACGATCTCAAATGCGTCGCAGCAGCGGTTGTCAGCGTGGTGGGATGTTTGGGTGCCCTCTCCTGCAGCGTTGATCTCGCGTTGGACGAAGCCGCGATGGTCAGCTGCGCGAGCGACGCGGATTGCCCGAACGACGAGATCTGCGAGAGCCAACTCGGCCAATGCGTCCTCCCCGGAACGGTCTACGTGCCCCTCGCCGTTACCAACGTTTCCGTATCACCCTCGGCGGTCCGGTCCGGTGCACTGTTAGCGGTCGAGTTCGACCTGGCGGGGGCTCCGTTGGACGTGCCCACCGTAGCCCTAATCGCCGGCGCCGGCGACCACCTGGCAATGGTGGTTTGCGCCGACAGCGAGGTCGCTGGTCATTATGTGTGTACGTACACGACGACCGGGGATGAGCCCCAGGGGAGCTGGACCATCGTGCTCTCCGTGGAGGATGGGTTCGGCGGGAGCCTCGCCGGCGAGCTTCTCGGTAGCGTCACCTTCGATTTCGTCGCCCCGGGCATTGTCGCGGGCAGCGATGACCTCCTGGTGTTCGCCCCGCCCACCGCACCGGTCAACACGGTCGACGCCGCCACCTTCGACGCCCGGGTGTCTTTGAGCTTCACGGCCACGGAGCCGCTCAGCGAGCCCCCGACGGTGACAGCGAATGGCGCCGTCGTTTTTCCGTTGACCCTGGTGGAGGACACACCGCTCTACATCTTCGAGCACACCCTCGATCCGGCCAATACCTACAGCGACGGCACCCACACCCTCGAGGTTTTCCTGACCGACCTGGCTGGCAACACGGCCACCGCCATTGTCTCGACGCAGCTGCAAGTCCTGACGACCGCCCCCAACCCACCCGATGTCGCCTCCAGCGGTGCGCTCACCCTGAGGCGGGTCCCCTGGGGAGAGCCCGGGGAGGGCCCCGGCTCGCACCTGAGCGGCGCCGCCGGAGCGGTTGATCCGTTCACCACTCTCCTGGTTGCCGCCAACAACTCGGAGTTGATCCGAATCCCGGTCGACGCCGCCGGCGGGTTCGCGGAGACGCTCATCTCATCGACCGATATCGGGCGCCTGCAGGTCAGCGCCATCGACGGGGCGGGGAATCAGAGCAGCGTCGTGGAGATCCGCGATGTCATCTGGGTCGCGACCCTGGCGGGGAAATCCGCCGGTGAGATCCAGGCAAACCCGCACTCGCTATACCTGTTGAGCTCGGTGCCGGCAGGGGCGAGCGACCGTGCCTTTGCGGAGGTCTCCAACGGCAACTACGCCGCCTTGGCTGAGCCGGGAAGCTCCGTGGCGGATCTCGTCGGTATCGCGAGCCTGCGCCGCCCCCGCTACGAGCGGCCTGGGCCGACCGCCAGCTATGCAACCTTGGTCTATCGCGACCTGACGGCTGACATCTGGACTTACTCGGGCCTCGACGTGGACGGCGGAGCACCGCAACAACGGATGTGGCGCTACGACGGGAATGGCTGGTCAGTCCTGGAGGAGACCGAGATTACCCCCGAGGTACGCGCCGTCTACGGCGTCGCCTACGACGCGAGCCGCGATCTGGTGGTGATGCGCGGCGGCTTCTCGACGACCCAGTTCGGGACCGTCTCCGATGCCACCTGGGAATGGAACGGCCATCGTTGGCGCTCCATCGAGGCAGGCAACGATCCGCAGCCCGCTCTGGATGGGGCACTGGTCTACGATCGCGCTCGCCAGGAGATCCTGATGATCGCCGGCACCCGGCCTGGCCCATCTGAGATCTGGCGCTGGGGCAACGATGTCTGGACCGAAGTCACCACCGTGGGCGCCGTGCCGGATGCCCGCGTCCTCCCCGCCGTCGCCTACGATCCCGAGAGCAATGGGGTGCTCATGGTAGGTGGCTGCGCCGCACCCGACCCTGCGGATTTCTGCTGCCCCACACCCCTCGACGACGTCTGGCTCTGGGACGGCACCGATAGCTGGCAGAACGTGACCCCGGTGAGTCGTCCGACGGCACGGTGGGGAGCCCAGCTCGCCTACGACAGCGCTAACGAGACGATGTATCTCTACGGCGGTGATGAATATGACGAGGCGAGCCCGGCCTGCCTCGACTCCCTCGCTCCCGTTTCCTTCGGGATCTTCACCCTCCGCGATCTCTGGGCCCGTGGCAACGACACCTGGACGCGACTCAACGACCAACCACCGCCTGGCTCGGCAGGCCTGCCGGCCCTCGTCTATCACGGCGCCAACGCAGAGCTGATGCTGTTGGAGACGACATCGGGCGGCGCCCGGACCTGGAGGTGGACCGGCAGCAATTGGGACAGCGTCGAGACCCAGCCATCCGCGCCGCCCAGCGCCCGGACTAGCTGCGCAGTTGCCTTCGACCCGGTCGAGAACGCGCTGGTGATGTTTGGCGGGCTCGACGGCGCCATGGAGAACCCGCCCGGGAGCTGGAGGTGGGCCGGCGCTGGTTGGGTAGCGCTGGCGGACAACGAAATTCTTCCCGTCGACCCAAATTCTCCCGGCGGCCGCCATGCTCACGCGATGGCTTCGCTGCCGGGGGGGCTACTTCTCTTCGGGGGCTACGGCGGGAACGACGAGACCTGGCAACGTGGGTTGTGGGGATCGCCGACCTGCATCGAGGGCACGCTGCCGTGCTGGAAGAAGGTCTCGCCAGCGACGCCGCCGCCGATGCCACTGGCCGCGGCGAAGATGGTCTATGACAGCGTCCGCGACCGCGTCGTCTTGTTCGGCGGCGCAGTTCCGGCAGCGGACTACTGTACCCAGCTGACCCCCGCCGTCTTTGTCGGCGAGACCTGGGAATGGGGACCCATGGCGAGCTGTCCTGTGGGGGAAAGTTGCTGGGAGTTGATCCCAACGACCGGGGGCCCTTCCCCGCGAGCCAATCTCGCGATGGCGTACGACGCGGCGGGCGATCGAGTCGTGATGTACGGCGGCCTCGACGACACGGGCACCTGCAACGGGCCGGCGCTCTCCCCTGGCTGCAACCGCTGCGGCTACGACCTACGCTGTTTCTGCACCGACCTGTGGGAGTGGGACGGGGCCGTGTGGACGCAGATCACGCCGACCGATCCCGAGGGAGACGGAGATCCGATCCCCATCTCCGGTCAAGAGTTGTACTACGACACCGCCCGGGCTCGCGTCGCATTCCTCAGCGACGTCACCGGGGCCATCTGGGAGCTCAACGGCAGCAGTTGGCGTCAGGTGTCCCTCGGCAACGGGCCACTCTACAATCGTTTCTATCACGCGGCCGCCTATGACTCGGCCAGGCAAGAGGCCGTTGCCTTTGGCGGCTACCTCGCGACCTCCACCGTCCGCGACGACGTGATCACCTTTCCCTCCGCCACCGACGAACGCCCAGCGGGAGTCGCTTGGTTCGACGTTCGCAGCGGCGGCGAGGACCGCAGCACCATCTCACAGATCGAGATCCGCGCCGACGCCGGCGCCCGCGGCTACGCCATCGACCTCGCCGGTGTGGGCGCCAACGACGACGGCATCGTAGTCTCAGCCTGGAGCGATGCCCGCGGCGCGTGGTTGCCCCTCGCTGCGGTCGATAACGCCGGACCGACCAGCATCGGCACGGCCTCCTGGAC
>JAUUZB010001158.1 GCA_030590185.1 Deltaproteobacteria bacterium | reverse complement strand
GTCTTGGCGGTGCCGTGCTTGTTGGCCTTGCGTCCGGCGATGGCGAGCATGGCGTCGACGTCCGTTCGCTGCATCAGCACGCCGTGGCAGACCTCACAGATTTCGATGTTGGCGCCCTTGAGCTGGCGTTCGACGAGCCGAGTGCCCTTGGGGCACCGTGGACAGTTCGGATCTCTCATCGTGGCTCAGCTCACGGCGCCGCAGACGCGGGGTCAGCTGGCGCAGGTGCGGTGGCAGGCGCGGTGGCGGGTGCAGGCGCAGGCGCAGTTGCCGGCGCGGGTTCAGGCGCAGGTGTGGGCGCGGTTGCCGGCGCGGGTTCGGTCGCCGGGGGCGGCGTGGCGGGCTCCGCTGCCACTGCCGCCGCCGGGGACGATTTTGGCGCGGTTGCCGGCGATGGTGCGGGTGTTGGCGTCGCTGCGGGCGCGGTCGTTGTGCCGAGATTTATCGGCGTAATGCGCGGCGGGGCCCGCCGCAGGGTACCGTCGTAGTTGTAGATGGTGCCGACCGGCTTGCTGCTGTGCAGGCGCCGGCGGATACGCCGAATTTTGTTCTGGACCAGCAGCGGGTTGGGATGCTCCGACAGGCAAGCGTAGAAGTAGGCCAGCGCCCGATCGCCCTGGCCGAGCTCCTGGAAGCAGTTGCCGAGCTCGAAGAAGACCAGCGCCGCGAGCTGCGGCTCCGGCTCCTCCGCGGCCAGGTGCTCGTAGGTCGCGATAGCCTCGGCGTAACGGCCCTGGACGTAGTAGGAGTTGGCGATCAAGAAGCGCGCCTGGTAAGCCTCGCTCGACTCGGGCCAGCGGTTGATCAGCGCCTTGGCCTCGGTGCGGGCCTGATCGTAGCTCTTGAGCTGGAAGTAGCCCTGGGTGATTTGCAGCTGGGCCCAGCGGGTCTCGGTGCGGTCTGGAAACTCGACCACCAGTTTTTGGTATTCGTTGATCGCCACCTCGAGGTTGGCGAGCTTGTGGCGATAGATGTCGGCCACCGCCGCCCGCGCCGCGAGCGCTTGGTCGGTGTTGGGATAGAGCCGCACCAGCCGGCCGTAGTCGGCGATGGCCTGGTTGTAGTCGTGGCGGTAGAGGGCGTTGATCTTGCCGAGGCGGTCGAGCACCAACAGGCGTTGCTCCTCCTCCGGCTCGGTGAGCTCGTTGTCCGTCTCGAGGCGCTTGAGGAGCTTGCGGTAGAGGCGCTCCGCCTTGATGTACTCCTGGCGGTAGAGCAGGTCGTTGGCGTTGTCGATGCCCGATTGAATGTCGGTGCCGCAGCTCGCGACGAGGAGCGCCGTGAGCGCCCATAGCCAGAGGGTTTTGCCCGCCATCCCCCTCATCTAGCCCTCGTCATCTTGATCCGCAACCTTTGCAAGGGCCGCCACGCGCTCGTCATCATCCTTGACCGCGATGACCTTGACCCCCTGGGTGGGCCGGCCCTGAACCGGGATACCGGCGACCTTGGTGCGCACCATCATGCCGGAGGTGGTGATCACCATCAGGTCATCCTTGGGCATCACGCTGCAGACGCCGACGACTTCACCGTTGCGCTGCGTCACCTTGCAGTTGATGATGCCGAAGCCGCCGCGGGTCTGCGTGCGATATTCGCTCAGCTCGGTGCGTTTGCCATAGCCGTTGGCCGTGAGGGTCAAGATGTGCGGCGTGTTATCGCGCAGGAAAACCGCGCCGACTACCGCGTCGCCTTTCTTTTTGAGCTTGACCCCGCGGACACCCCGGGCCGCGCGTCCCATCGGGCGCACGTTCTCCTCCGAGAAGCGGATGGCGAGCCCTTGGGCGGTGGCCATAAAAATTTCCTGGCCGCCATCGGTGAGGCCCGCGCTGATCACGCGGTCTCCATCGTCAACTGAGAGTGCGACCAGTCCCGACGGCCGAGGCTTGGACTAGGCCATGAGATCCGTCTTCTTGATCAGCCCCTGCTCGGTGATGAAGACCAGGAACTTGCCCTCCTCGAACTCGCGTACCGGCAACACCGCCGCGACGCTCTCGCCCTTGGGTATCTTGATCAGGTTGACCAACGGTTTGCCGCGGCCGGTGCGCGCCACCTCCGGGATCTCGTGGACCTTGAGCCAGAAGACTCGCCCGTTGGTCGTGAAGACCAGGACGTAGGAGTGGGTGGAGGCGATGAACACCTCCTCGACGAAATCCTCGTCGCGGGTCTTGGCCGCCGTGAGGCCGCGGCCGCCCCGCTTTTGAGCGCGGTAGGCGCCAACCGCAATGCGTTTCATGTAGCCGGCGTGGCTCAGGGTGATCACCATCTCCTCGTCGGCGATCAAATCCAACACCGACAGGGCGTGGGTCTCGCTGACCAGCTCGGTGCGGCGATCGTCGGCGTAGGTGTCTCGCACCTGCTCGAGCTCGCCGATGATCACGCTCAACAGCAGCTCGTCCGAGGCCAGGATGGCGCTGAGTCGTTCGATGGTGCCGCGCAGCTCCTCGGCCTCCTTGGCGAGCTTGTCGCGCTCGAGACCGGTGAGGCGGGCGAGGCGCATGTCGAGGATGGCCTGGGCCTGACGGTCGTTGAGGCTGACGTGCCCGCTGGCCAGCGCCGCGGTGCCCGGCTCGTAGTCGAAGG
>JAUUZB010000044.1 GCA_030590185.1 Deltaproteobacteria bacterium | reverse complement strand
GGATGGGCGCTGGGTTTGTCGCGCTCGGTACGCCGGAGAAGGCTGGCGGGATGGCCGGGCTGAGGCTCGGGCCGATCCGGAGGATCCGCGTATATAATGTAGCGAGCATCTCGGCGGCGGAGCAGGCCTGGCTCAGGTAGCCGCCGTTGTTGTCGAGTACGTGGCGCAGGACCCGTCGGCGAATGCCCGCCGCGGTCGCCTCGATTTGTTGGATCTCCATCGCCGGGGACGCTAGCCCCTGCGGTCGGCGGTTGCAACGGGCTCAGCGGCCGCCGCTGCTGAGCACCTTGCGCTTGGCCGCCTGCAGTACCGGCATCGAGGCACTGTTCGACTTGGCGATTTGCCGGACATCGCTCAAGGGCAGGCGCTCGAGCAGGCGCACGGCGAGGGGCGCGGGGGTCTTCGGGTTGCGCACCAGGGCACTCACCACGCCGAGGCTCTGCATCCAGGTTCGGTTGTCACTGATGAGGCGGAGCGTCTCGGGGGTCGCCTGCCGGTTGGCGGCCATCGCCCGGATCTCGTCGACGGTGATGCGCGGGTTCTTGAGCAGGAAGGTCTGGAGG
The DNA here is from genome assembly GCA_030590185.1 of Deltaproteobacteria bacterium. The sequence goes on along the minus strand of JAUUZB010000044.1, from coordinate 10,527 downwards.
GTCTTGTTGGTGTCCTTGGCCAGCACCAAGCGCTCGCCGCGGCCGCCCTTGAGCGCCAGGGCGCGTTTGTCAGCGACCGACAGGGCCCGAATGGCCGTGAGGAGGTTGGCATTTGCCTCCCGGTGGCTCTCTTGGTCGTCCTCGGCGGGCTCCTCCCAAGTCACCTCCAACTCCCCCCCTGTCCGTGCGTGGGCCTTGGCGGCGGCGAACAGCTCGGCGAGCGCCTCGCCCGTGGCGGGGTCAGAGATGGCGAGCGCCATGCCGGTGCCGGGAAAGACGTGGACGACCATGGCCTCGCCAGTGATCGCGCCACCCACGTATGCTGTGATGCGAATCGGGACACTAGTCTGTGGCTCGGGCCCGGGCTCCGGCACCGGCACGAACAGAGCGCCCTGAGCGAGGTGGGTCTCTTGCTGCCCGAGGGGCTCCGAGCCGCTGAAGTGCAGATGCAGACGACGATCCGCCATCTACTCACCATAACGTGCGCGGCGCGGTGGACCCAACCCCTAGGATTCCGATCGGCTTCCGCTGGCGGGTGCGGGATCGACGATTGACTCGTGTGGGCCCGGGAGTAGGGTAGCCACCGTGACAGCGCGGTGAAGACAGAACGCGCGAGGAGGTTTCGTGGCCAAGATAGCGGTGTTGTACTGCAAGCGGATCAAGGACCATTCCTGCATTGCCTGCGCCAAGTGTTACAAGGGCATGCGTGACAAGAACGGCGAGTTCGCCCGGCACGACGAGATCGAGCTCGTCGGCATGACCGACTGCGGTGACTGCCCCGGCTTGGTGGTGCCGCGGGTCAAGTTGCTCAATGAGGTGGTCAAGGGCTTGGGTAACGAGATCGAGACCCTTCACCTCGGGACCTGCGTGAAGATCGCCATGGAGACGGCCGGCTGTCCCATCGATATCGACGAGCTCAGCGTCCTGCTCGAGAAGAAGTTTGGGGTCGAGGTGGTGCTCGGGACCCACAACTATTGAGTCGCCGGCGGGCGCAATAATTTTGACCCGCCGCGATCGCTCTCCTAAAGAGGTAGGGTGAGCGATCCCCACCACTCCCCCGATGCGTTCGCGGTCCGCCGCGCCCTCGAGGCCGAGTTTCGGGCCTGCGAGCTGGAGCGACCCTACGCCCGCGCCTGTTACGACCCTGGCGACCGTCTCGAGTACGCCGTCACCGGCGTGGTGCCCGCCAACCATGGGCGCGTCGTGGCCGAGGTCGAGAAGGCGGTCGGTGGTGGTTTTGCCGGGCAGGTCTATCGGGTGCGGCTCATCGAGGTGGAGGGAGAGCTCGCCGGCCTGGAGCGGGGGGGCGTCTATGCCGTCAAGATCCTGACCCCACCCTCGGCCTTCTCCAAGAGGTTCCGCAACACCCTCTACAGCGTGGGTTACCAGGGTGCCTTCAGCGCCCAGGTCAACCCGGCGAGCGTTCGGGTCGGTGTCCTGTGGCAGAAGCTGATTCGCCGCGCCATGGCGCTCGAGCTAGGGGTCGAGGACGCGGTCTGCGACACCTTCGCGACCTTCTTCGACCCGGCCCTCCACAGCTTCGGCGAGATCAACGAATGGATCGACGGCCGCACCTGGAAGTACGAGGTCGACGATCGGCTCTTCGGCCGTTGGCGTTTTGATGGCGACGTCCCAGCGGATCACAACACCCCGGAGTACGTGCACAAGAAGGTCTTCATGCGGCGGCTGGTGGATCTCCTCCACGAGATGGGGGCTCCGGAGCTCGCCCGCCAGTATGAGTGGTGGACCCTCAAGAGCCAGCCGAACGTGCTCAAGCGTTTTGCCGCTGGCGACGATCCGGCCGCCGGGCTGACCGCGGTCGATTTCCGCGCCGGGCTCACCCTGTTGCCCTTTTTGCCCATGAGCCCAGCGGACGGACCGTTGATCCTGCGTGGCTTGCTGCGCGGCCGTTTCGTTCAGTTCGACCGCAGTGATCCGCGGCAGCGTCGTCGTTTCTTCGCCGAGCGGGAGGAGGGTTTCCGGGGCCTCGAGCCGGCCATCGCTGAGCTCGAGGAAATGGAGGCGATTCATCGCGCCTCGCTGCCCGACGTCACCGGGCACCACGTCCACTTGATCGCCAGCTCGAAACTCAGGCGTTCGGTCAAGGACGGTACGATCACCGCCTGGCAGAGCCTCGGCCGCGTGGATGAGGCCCACGCCGACCGCCTGCGCAAGGGGTGGCTCGCCTTTTTTTTGGTGGCGCTGCTCAACCTGGTGCCGTTCTTCGGTCGCCGGCTGCTCGAGTTGTGGGGCAACGCCGAGACGCGCCGGCACCGCTGGCGCACCCTCACCAGTTTCTCCTACCTTTGGCGCGCCCTGCGTGGCTCGCGGATCGAAACCCTAATCAAGTGGCAGCGCAGCGACCGGCTACGAGCCGAGCGGGTTCTAAACCTGGTGCGCCGGCCGGTGCGCTTCTGGCTTCACCGCGCCGCCTGCGGGTGGTTGCCTGCCAAACTGCACCGGGCGCTCACCGATTGGTCCTTTGCCTGGCTGCGCCTCCGCGACGGGGTGACCTTCGCCTATCGTTTCCTGCGCGTACCGAGCTTTCGAGAGGACTGGCTGATCGAACAGGTGGAGCAGGGTCGCCAGGAGGGCATGCTCACCGCCGACGAGGCCAAGAAGGTCTCCGAGCAGATCAAGGATCCCTACATCCAGAAATACCTGCGCTGCCTGGCGGTACACCTGTGCACCGTCCCGGTCACCCAGGTCGTGATGGTGGCGGTCGGCGGCGCGGTGGCGCTCTACGTCTACCTCTACCAGGCGGGCAGTTGGCCCCAGGCGATGGCCGCCGGAACGGCCGCCGGCGCATTGGTGCAGCTCTCACCGATCTCCCCAGGCTCGAGCGCCCGCGGCCTGTTCGTCATCTATCTGATGATCAAGGAACGGGACATTCGCAACTACTACGTGGCCGCGCCGGTCGCCTTCATCCACGTCGTCGGTTACCTCGCCTTCCCGATGCAGATGGTCACCCAGAATCCGGCCTTGGCGCGCTTCATGGCCGGTCGCTGGTCCACCAGCCTGACCCACGTCATCCCGGTTTTTGGGGAGAAGGGCGCCCTGCTCGAGCACGTCATCTTCGACCTGTTTTTCAACCTACCTCTCTCGGTGCGGCGGGGCCTGCGGACCCGACCGGTGGCCTGGGTAACCGGCTTCACCCTCACCGCCGCGGCGCTCGGGTTGGCCGCGTTCATTAGCTACGTTCACCTATGGGAGTGGCGCCAACCGCCGGTCCGCCTCGAGGGTGTCACCGTGCAATCGATCGTGCCCTACTACCAATCGGGTGGTGATCTGCACTGGAGCGTCAACGGCGTGCGCGTGCACTTCGAGGGCGCGGAGGTCGCCTCCGGCCCGGTAGACTATCCCGCCGATCAGTGGGAGGAGGGGGTCAGCGAATCGGACCGCGTCGATGCGGTGATTCGGCGCAGCTTCTTCGGCGACGAGTACGACGGCCTCGCCATCGCGAGGGTGCCGGCCGGGCCGGGGGGGTAAGCACCCAAGACACCGGTCGGACACAGGAGACACGGCGTGAAGCGGATCAAGTCCTTTCTCAAGACGACGCTCCTCGGCGGCGTGGTGGTCATCCTGCCGGTCACCATCATCGCGGCGGTCTTCAACTGGCTCTATCAAAAGGCGACCGCCGCCATTCAACCCCTGAGCGACCTGGTCATGGCCAAGTCGAACGTACGCGAGCTGGTCGCCGACCTCGGAGTGATCGGCGGCTTGGCGTTGCTGTGCTTCGTCGTCGGCTTGATGGTGCGCACCGGCGTTGGCCGCTTCATCCATCACAAGCTCGAGGACAAGGTGCTGGCCATCGCGCCGGGCTACAACATCGTCAAGGAGACGGTCGCCCAGTTCCTCGGTCGTAAGAAATCACCGTTCTCCTCGGTGGCCTTGGTGCAACTGTTCGCGAGCCCAACCCTGGCAACTGCCTTTGTCACCGACGAGCATCCCGACGGTACGTTTACCGTCTTTGTGCCAACTGGCCCCAACCCTACCTCGGGGCAGATCTACCACCTGCCCGGGGACCGCGTGCATCCCATCGAGGTTGAGGTGGACGAGACCATGCGCTCGATCATCTCTTGCGGCGCCGGCTCTGGGAAGTTGATCGCGGCGTTCCGAGATTCGGGCGCCCAACCCGTCGAGTCGCCGTGAGTAACCCCGGACATCCGCCTACGGCCGACGATACCGCCGAGCCGGATATTTATGTGGTGAGCGATCTGCACCTCGGCCGGGGTCGCAACCCGGAGAGCGGGCGATACCACTGTCTCGAGGCCTTCTTTTTCGACGCCGACTTCTGTCGTTTCTGCCGGTTTCTGTGCGCCGAGGCTGAGGAGTCTGGCCGCGGCCTGGTTCTGGTTCTCAACGGCGATTGCGTCGACCTGTTGCGTGCCGAGTCGGAGCCCCTGCGCTTCTCGACCCTGATGGGTCCGGCGGAGGACGGCACCTCCGACTCGCCCGCGGCGGCGGCGCGCATCCTGCGTGCGGTGCTCGCCGGGCACCCCGAATTCGTGTGCGGCCTCGCGGAGATCCTGGCCGCCGGTCATCGGTTGGTCCTCCTGCCTGGCAACCACGACATCGGCATACAGTGGACCGAGGTGTACGGGGAGCTGAGCCGGGCACTCGCCGTTGAGCTCGGAGAGGACCGGGCCGACGCCCTCGAGAGGTTTGAGGCGCGATCCTGGTTCTACCACGAGCCGGGCAGGATCTGGATCGAGCACGGTTGTCAGTACGATCCGGAGAATGCCTTTCGCTTCCCCTTGCGGCGCGGCATGGCGGACGAGGCCGCGGCGGCCTACGTAGGTCGCCACGACATGCCCCTCGGTAACTTCTTCCAACGCTACCTCTACAACGGCTTCGGCAACATCACCTTCGTGGTGCCCAACAGCCGGGCCAACCTGCGCTACATGCGCTGGCTGTTGCTGAATCAGCCGCGCCTGCTGTTGAGCGTGTTGGTGAGTCACCTGCCATTCGCGTTCCAGGTGCTGCGTCGGCTCTCCGAGTCGGTGGAGCCCCGCCGGGTGGACGTGAGGGAGCGCCACCGGGAGGCGGTCGCTGCCCTGGCCGAGGAATCTGGACTCGGAGATGACCTCGGCCAGATCGACGAGCTCAAGCAGGTCCGCTTCGGCTTGTTGCAGGCGGTCTGGTCCCTCGGTCGGCAGGTGGTCAAGACCCTGAGCGTGGCGATGTTGATCGCGTTGCTGTCGGTCGGGCTCTGGCAGGTGGGGTCGGTGGCGATCCTCGAGATTCAGGCCGGTTTTGGTCTCAAGGCCGGGTTGTTCGTGGCGCTCAATTTTCTAGCGCTGGGTGCCGCGGCCGGCACGGTCCTCGCCGTCCTGCTGCGCTCTCCCTCCGAGCCAGCCCCAGGACCGTTGCGGGTGGCGGCGCAACGGATCAAGCGAATCCTCAACGTCCCGATCGTCACCTTCGGTCACACCCACGATGAGACGGTGGTGCGGTTGTCCCGACCCTCGGAGGCGCCAGCCTGGTACTACAACACCGGCACCTGGATCGGGGTCTTCTCGCACCACGTGCTGCTCCCCCGTGAGCGGGTGCAGTACACCTTTCTGCGAGTCCGGGGCACGAAGGGGGAGCTGCTCCATTGGAGTCCGGGCCGCGACCAGCCTTTGCCGGTGATCCTGCTCGACGACAACCGTTCGCCCTCGGTGGCACTGGCCGAGGCGGAGCCAACGCCGGACGACGGCTAGGGGCCGAGCCTTGCGCATCGGTCCCCGACGTGCCAAATAGCCGGCCCTCGATGGCTGCCCTCGTCCTCCAGGATCGCGCTCTGACCCGCTATCTGCGGGAGGCGGAGGCATTCCCCCTGCTCAGCCGAGAGGAGGAGCGCGACCTGGCCTTGGCCTTTCGGGACCATGGCGACATCGAGGCCGCCCACCGCCTGGTCGTCTCGAATCTGCGTTTCGTGTTGAGCGTGGCGCGAGAGTACACGGGCTACGGCTTCAAGCTCCTCGACCTGGTTCAGGAGGGCAACGTCGGCTTGATGCAGGCGGTCAAGCGCTTCGACCCGCGCCGGGGTTATCGCCTGATCACCTACGCGGTCTGGTGGATCCGAGCGGAGATCAAGGCCTTCGTGCTGCGCTCCTGGTCCCTGGTCAAGATCGGGGCCGGCCACGCTGCTCGCCGTCTGTTCTTCGGCCTGCGCTCGGCGCGTTCCCGGGCCGAGCAGGACGCCCACGGCGAGGTGAACGCCGCGGAGCTCGCCGCCCGCCTAGGCGTCGACGAGAGTGAGGTCTCCGACATGGAGGTCCGCCTCGCCGGTCGCGACTACTCGCTGGATGCGCCGCTCGCCGAGGAGGGCACCACCTTCCTCGATCAGCTCGAGGCGCCGCCCGCCGCCGACCCGGAGCTCGGCGCCGCGAGCCGGGAGGAACGCCGCCACCTGACCGACGCTCTCACCATCGCCCGCGGGCAGCTCAATGAGCGGGAGCAATTGGTGCTCGACCGCCGGTTGCTGGCCACCGACCCTCCGACCCTGGCCGTGATCGGCGACGAGCTCGGCCTGACCCGTCAGCGCGTGCAGCAAATCGAGACACGAGTCATCGAGAAACTGCGTCGGGCGTTGCCCGCGCCCGCCCGACCGCCAAGCTGACCAGCGCACCGACGGCGGCGTAGAAGGCCCCGGGGTTGTCCTCCATCAGGCCGTGGCCGCTGTTCGAGATGATGGTGATCGGGATGCTGGCGGCGGCCAGTGCCTCGCCGAGGCCGGGGGCGAGGGGATTGTCCTCGTCCTGGAGATAGAGCTTAGCGCAGGGTAGGGCGCAGAAGCGGCCGAGCAGGTCGTCTTCGTCCGAGAGGCGCACGAGGTCGCGGCTGCTCTCGAACACCGCCCGGGCCGAGGTGCGCAGCAGCGCATTGGGAAAGCTCGAGGGCGGTCGGCCGGTGCGGGCATCGCGTCGGGTGACCTCGCGCTGGAAGCGGGGGAAACCCTGGTCGGTAAAGGTCCGCTCCCCCATGTCGAGGAAGCGGCGGCTGAAGAAGCAGTCGGCCGACACCAAGTTACCCACCGCGTTGGCGAAGGCCAGGACCTCCCCGGGCCAGCTCTCGGCGAGCAGGATGCCCACCGCGCCGCCCAGGCTGTGGCTGACGATCGCCAAGCGCTCGATGCCGAGGCGAAGGGCCAGCTCCCGCACCGACCGCGCCTGGTCCGCGAGCCCGAAGCCAAACCCGGGCGGCGTTGGGGTCGCGCCGTGGCCGACGAGATCGGGACGGAGCAGCGCGAATGGTCGCAGGGGCTCCGCCTCGAGGGCGGCGGCAAAGCCGTTGTTGTCGCAGCCGAGGCCGTGGAGGAATACCAGGGCCGGCTCCTCACCTGGCCGCCAGTCATAGGCGAGCTCCGGTCCCACGTGGCCCATGGTCAACTTCGCACTCCCTGAAGATATCGACGCACCATTTCGATCACTCCTCCCCCAGCTGTCGCAACAGCTCCCGATCTGGTGCCCGGCTATCCAGCATCAGCGGCGCAAAGTCTAGTCGCACCCGCCGAGCCTCCTGGGCGAGCTCCAGGGCGGTCTCGCGATCACCGCGCTCCAGAGCCCGGCCAGCGTCACGGCTGCAGGCCAGGTAGAGGTTGTTAACCACATTCGGGTGGCGGGTCCCCGGGAGGCGAGCGCGCAGCTCCCCGCGGATCCGGGCGCGCAGAACTTCATCCTGCTGCTCCTCGGCGATGGCCATCATGCCGGCGAGGACGTTGCTAGCGATCGAGTCCTCAACGTCTCGGCTGGTGCTTGGTTGGTAGTAGCCGGCGGCCTCACTGATCGCACGGCTGGCGGTGACGCCGCCCTCGCCGCTGCGGTGGTAGTCGACCTCGATGAAGAAGTCGTCGTCGAGCACCCGGCCCATGAGGTGCACCTCGCCGCCACGCAGCTCGATGGTGCGAAAGGAGGTTGGCTCCACGTAGAGCACCTCTCGGCCGGCGAACGCCGGTAGGTTAGGCGGTTCGTAGGCGACGTAGGCGTGCAGGGGTGAGTTCATCTGGTGCACGTCGAGATCGAGGCGGAGGCCGACGTGCGCGAAGAAGTGGGTGATCAGATCGCAGTCGAGGTGGAAGAACTCCCCCCCGTGGAGCTCCGGATCAAAGGCGCGCGAGAGCAGGGACTCCGGCGTATAGACGATGCGCTCGGCCCGCAGCAGCTCCGCTACCCAGAGCATGATCTGACCCTCCTCCCCCCGGCGCCACAACTCCAGCTCCGCCTCGCGCACGTCGTTGCGATCAGCGGCCAGGAGCATGCGGAAGGCCGTCTCCTCGGCGATCTCGTCGGCCAGGGCGGTGATCGCCTCGCTGTCGAAGTCGATGAAGGTGCGCTCATAGTCGAGATAGCGCTGCAGGGGGCTGAAGGCGTAGCGGTAGTCTCGAGGCGTTTCGACCCGCAACACGGCCCTTGCCAACGAGACTTCACTCCCCAGGGTGAGCAGGAATCGCCAGGGAGAGGCTACCGCCGCGCGCACCTGGGGGAGAAAGCCAGATGCCAGCCCGACCGCAAGCAGGGCGACGGCGATCCTGCGCCGCCCACGAGATTGTTTCCCCTCAGACTCCACCGTGACCTCTGATAGGGACAAGCCAAATCTGCGGCGGGAGGTCAAATCAGGATGAGCGCCGAAAGCGAGCGGGCCGGAGGTGGTGGGCCGTTGCCGGCCCCGGTGTTGAGGCGGTTACTGGCCGGGCTCGTCGACGGGGTCGTGGTCCTGGCACTCGTCGTGATTTGTTTCTGGTTCCACGTCACCCGCGCCGGATCCACCGCGCCGTTGTGGACCGTGGCGGGCCTGGCTCTGGTCTGGAACGTATTGCCGGCCTGGGCCACCGGCTCAACCCTCGGCCTCAGGCTATTCGGCCTGCGTCTCATCGGTGTTGATGGATCCGATCCCGACCTGATCGAGCTGGCGATCCGCGAGCTATTCGGGCGTGGCGTCGTGTTCATCGCCTATATCAGCGGCTTCCTATTGGCCCTGATCGGCAGCCTCCTCGGTCTCGGCATCGCCACCTCCGTGCCCGTGGGCCTCGCCCTGTTGTTGCTCAGCCTCGCGTTGATGCTCCTCGGGCTGAGCGCTCTCGGCCAGGTCATGATCCTGTTGCGCGCCGACGGCCGCAGTGGTGCGGATCTGATCTCCAAGCTGCGGGTGGTGAGCATCGAGCCGTCGACCGCGGCGGGGGTCGACGGCGAGGACGAGGAGGAGACCGAGGAGGAAAAGAACTGGCGCTCCCAGAGCGCCCACCGCCGTTGGTTGTGGGCCGGCCTGTTGGGGGTGGTTTGTCTCGCCTTGGCGGTGGGGGCGCCGCTGCTCGATAACGTCCGATTTACCACCGACCCGTACGCGCGCGCCCACGAGCTCAAGGAGCAGGAGGAGCTCAACACCCTGCGCCTGCGGTTCGACCAGACACCGGCGGATCCCGTGACCGCGGAGCGCCTGGCCCGTGGCCTCCGTCAACGGGGGCTGCGGCTCGATGCCAGCGCCGTGCTCGACGAGCACCGCGACGCCCTCGCTGAGCACCAACGCGTAGAGGAGGATGCGCTGCTCACGCGCCTGGCGCGGGGCGACGACTGGGACGCGCTCTGGGAACTGCTCGATCTCTACCGCGGTCAGGACCGGCTCGACGAGGGCCGGGGGATCTTCGCCGAATTCGTCGAGTCGTCAAAAGACCCGGAGGACCGGCTGCAACGTCAGGCCTCCTATGGCGTCTGGCTCCATCGCGCCGACTTTGATGACGAGGCGGTGACAGTCTTGCAAGCCGCGATCAACGGTGGCTGGCAGACCGGTCAGGTCTACGCCTACCTCGGCCTGGCGCTGCGCGACCTCGATCGCTTGCCCGAGGCGCGCAAGATGATGCGTGAGGCGATCAAACGGGATGCCGGGCTCGAGGACGATCTGGGCTGGCGACTCGAGGCGATCAACGCGGAGTTGCGGGAGCGCCGGCGCAAGAGGCGTTGACCTCGCTGCCCCGGTAGATCCGGCGTCGGCGGAGCCGGTGGCGGAGGTGGCGGGTTCGCCGGCTCACCGAGTCCGCTGATCAGCGGTTGCAACTGCGGTGCCGCCGCCGCGCCGACGTTCTATTTCCCGTGGTTGCTCTTCACTGCCCTGTGGATCCGTCGCCGGAATTCCGGCCATCCCCCAATGATCGTCGCCGGGATGAGAAACAGCGCCGCCACGGTCACCGTGCAGGCGCCGGTGGGGAAATCCCAGGCAAAGGAGATCCAGTAGCCGAGGAAGGCCGAGGCCGCGCCGATCAACGCGGCGGAGAGCAGAATCCAGTGCGTCTGGTGGAAGGCGCGCAGGGCAGCGGCGGCCGGCAACACCGAGAAGGCGAAGACCGGCATGGCGCCGATGGTCTTGGTGGCAACGGTGATCGTCAGTCCCATCGACAAAAACAGCACCGCGTCGATGGCGCGCACCGGCACGCCGTGTGCCATGGCGGTCTGGGGCGCAAAGGAGACAAAGGCAAAGGCCCGCAACAGCGTGGCGTGAATCGCGATCACCACCACCGCCACCCCGACCGCCCAGAACATCTGGCCGCGC
>JAUUZB010000109.1 GCA_030590185.1 Deltaproteobacteria bacterium | reverse complement strand
GGTCGATGCAGACTGATCCGAGGTTCGGCGATTTTGGTGGCGTGTTCGTACCGGAGATCTTGTTCCCGGCCCTGGAGCAGCTCGAGGCCGGGTTCCTCGCCGCCCGCGGCGACCCCGAGTTCAGGCGCGAGCTCGATCAGCTCTTGCGGGACTACGCCGGCCGGCCAACGCCGTTGTACGAGTGTCGCAACCTCTGTCGGGACACCCCGGCGCGCATTTTTCTCAAGCGCGAAGATCTACTCCACGGCGGCGCCCACAAAACGAATCAGGTGCTAGGGCAGGGCCTCCTGGCCCGCCGACTCGGCAAGACGCGGTTGATCGCGGAGACCGGCGCCGGTCAGCACGGGGTCGCCACGGCGCTCACCGGTGCCCTGTTGGGGTTGGAGACCTGCATCTACATGGGTGCCACCGACGTAGCCCGCCAACGCTTGAACGTCTTTCGCATGACCCTGATGGGGGCTGAGGTCGTGCCGGTGACCACCGGCTCCCAAACTCTCAAGGATGCGATCAACGAAGCATTGCGGGACTGGGCGGCCAGCTATGATGCGACACATTATATGTTGGGCACCGTCACCGGGCCGCACCCGTTCCCCCGGATGGTGCGCGAGTTCCAGAGCGTCATCGGCGAGGAGGCCCGCGATCAGATCCTCGACCAGGCCGGGCGGTTGCCCGATACGGTGGTCGCCTGCGTCGGTGGTGGCTCGAACGCCATTGGCATCTTCAGCGCCTTTCTCGACGATTCGGAGGTCGCCCTGATCGGCGCCGAGGCGGCCGGCCGCGGTTTGCACAGCACAGAGCATGGCGCGACCTTGACCCTGGGCCGTCCCGGTGTCCTGCACGGCAGCCGCACGCTGGTCCTGCAGGACTCCGATGGTCAGGTACAACCGACCCACTCGATCGCCGCCGGGCTCGATTACCCCGGCGTCGGGCCCGAGCACGCTGCCCTACAGGCGAGCGGCCGGGCTTCCTACGTTGGGATCACCGACGCCGAGGCGCTCGCCGCCTTTTCCGACCTCGCCCGAGGCGAGGGGATCATCCCGGCCCTCGAGTCAGCCCACGCCATCGCCCACGCCATCACCCTGGCGCGCCAGGCGACGTCAGAGACCATCATTCTGGTCAACCTCTCCGGCCGTGGCGACAAGGATGCGGAGCAGGCGAGCGAGTTGATGGCGGGCAACGAGCCATGACCCGCTACGCTGAGATGTTCGCGCGGCTCGCGCAGCAGGGGGCCGGCGGCTTCGTGCCGTTCGTTCTGCTCGGTGATCCCAACCCGGCGCTGAGCGCGGAGATCCTGCGCGCCCTCGTGCGTGGCGGGGCGGACGCACTCGAGCTCGGGATCCCGTTCTCCGACCCGGTCGCCGACGGCCCGACGATCCAAGCCGCGTCGGTACGCGCCCTCGCCGCAGGCGTGCGAACCGCGGACTGTTGGCGGTTGATCGCTGATTTTCGGGTTGAGCACCCTGAGATCCCGATCGGGTTGTTGGTCTACGCCAATCTCGTGGAGGGCCCGGGTCGTGACGCCTTCTACGCCGCGGCCGCAGGGGCCGGAGTGGACTCCGTGCTGGTCGCTGACGTGCCGTGCTTCGAAGTAGAGCCCTACGCGCGGTCGGCTGAGGCACATGGCATCGACGCCGTGTTGATCGCCCCACCCAACGCCGATGAGGATCGCCTGCGCCAAATCGCCGAGCTCGGCCGTGGCTATACCTACGTGGTGACCCGCGCCGGGGTGACCGGCGCCGACGAGTCGGTCGAGCCAGCCTATCGCGGTCTGTTGTCGCGGCTAGCCGCGCTCGGCGCCCCACCCGCGGTGCTCGGCTTCGGCATCTCCGCCCCGGCCCACGTCCGCACGGCGCTAGCCGCCGGGGCCGCGGCGGTGATCAGCGGCTCAGCCATCGTCGACCGCATCGCGCGCCATCGCGCCGAGCCCGAGGTCCTGTTGCGGGAGGTGGAGGAGTTCGTGCGCGCCATGAAAGGGGCGACCGGGGACGAGCACTAGTCGTCCGCGTAGCGGCGCATGCCCTCGGCGTGCACGAGCCAGAGCTTGCGCAGCCCGTTCATCGTGCTAGGTTTGTCAGCGTTCCAATCTGCGGAGGAGTGGCCGAGTGGTCGAAGGCGACGGTCTTGAAAACCGTTGATGTGTATGCATCCCAGGGTTCGAATCCCTGCTCCTCCGCCAGCTAATCCGGAAGCGCGGTCGCGTTACTTCACCGCCCCAGCGCTCAACCCCCCCACCAGATTCTTCTGCAAAAAGAAGAACAGCGCACAAACCGGAATACTAACGATGATCGACCCCGCCGCGAACGCACCCCAGTCAGCCCCATGCCCGCCAACATTGCGATAGAGCGTCACCGGCAGGGTAAAGGCCTCCTGCCGCGAGAGAAACGTCGCGGCCAGGATGAACTCATTCCAAGCGGCGAGAAACGAAAACAACGCTGTCACCGCGATCGCCGGCCGCGCCAGCGGTAGGATCACCTGGTAAAAGACCCGCAGCCGACTCGCGCCGTCGATCAGCGCTGCCTCGTCGAGGTCCTCGGGGATGGTGTCGAAGTAGCCCTTGAGCATCCAGATGCAAAACGGCAGGGAGGTGGTGGAGTAGACGATCACCAGCCCCAGGGTCGAGTCGACCAGTCCCAGTCGATTGATCAACAGGTAGAGCGGCACCACCATCATCGTGGCCGGGAACATCTGGGTGACCAGGAAGGTGGCCATGGCCAAGCGGTGGCCCGGGAAGCGCATGCGGCTGAAGGCGTAGGCCGCGGTGGTGGACAGGGCGATGCCGAGCAGGGTGGCACTCGACGCGACCACCAGGGAGTTGAGCAGCTGGCGCCAGAACAGCCAGCGGCCCTCGGCGTCGGTGTGGGAGATAAAGCGGGTGAAGTGGTCGAGGGTCAGGGCGCCCCAGTCCGGCGAGGCGACCACCGAGAAGCCGGGCGCCTTGCTCAAGGACATTAGAACCACCGCGTAGACCGGGAACAGCACCGCGCCGACGAGCAGGACCAGGACCGCGAAGACCAGGATGCGGATCGACAGACGGGGCGTTTCCATCGCTGCCTAGATAGCACCGCCCCGCGGGCGTCCAAAGGGTTTCGGCGGCGCCTCCACCGGGGAGGGGGGTACCGCGGCTACTGCAGGCTGCCGGTCAGGCAGAAGTGCGTCGCGTCCATCTTCTCCGTGCCACCCAGACACCAGTTCGCGGTGTTCGGCCGGCCCAGGGAGCCGTTGGTCAGCTCGAGGACCGTGCCGGCGGGCAGGCCGGCGAGGCCGCCGAGGTCGAAGGATGGGATGGGGAAGGAGCCGACCACCTGCTCGAGCATCGGCGGGAGCAGGACCGTCATCAGGCCCACGAAGAGATCGGTCATCACCCCCTGGTAACCCTCGTCGTCGATGGCCACCACCTCGATCCAAATGTCCGGGTTGGGATCGAGCGCTACCAACAGCTCGTTGTTGGTCGGGTCGAGGTCCAAGAAGCCGCCCAGGACGGTCGACAGGTACATGCCGACGTGCAGCGGTGGCGCGGTGGAGTCGTCGATGCCGAGCAAGATCGCGAGGTCGACGCTGGCGTCGATATACATGTCGCCCAGGCCGATGTAGATCTGGTTGGTGCCGCTCCCCGGCATAATGACCGGCGGCAGCTTGCCGCTGATCGACAGGTCGACCCCGGCCAGATCAAAGCTCCCCGACAGGGCCAGGATCTCGGTGAGGTTCAGCTCGAGGCCGCCGCCGTACCAGAGCGCCCACATCACCTGGTTGAGCACGTCGTCCTCGAGGCCGAGGCCGAAGTTGTACTGCGAGCTGCTGAAGCTGGTGCCCGGGCCGGGACCGTCGCTCGCCGCTGGTCGGCGCCGGATGGTGCCCCGCGAGCTGGACGGGATGGCGGCTGCCCGCGCGCTCGGGTAGACCTGGGTGTAGAGGCCCAGCTCGCCGTTGCCCGAGCCCGTCGGACCGTCGAAGTCGATGAAGTCCATGCCGCTCGCTAGGTTGAGGTGCATACTCAGCGGCGCCGGGATGTCGAACCCAGCCTCGAGCTCGAAGCCGGAGAGGAAGTCCTCGACCATGGGCGGGATGGCCGAGCGCAGCTCGCTGGCGAGTAGATCTTCGATTTCGTCCTGGAAGGTGTCGATGATCAGGTTGATGATCCAGCCCAGGGTCGCGTCCCCGAGGAAGTCCAACAGGCCCCAGTCGATGTCGAGATCCAGGTTATTGAAGCCAATGGTGAGGCAGGAGGAGCAGATGCTGACGCTCGGGTTCGTGCCGGATAGGGCCACGGAAAGCTCCGCGTCGATCCAAACGTAGTTGACGCTGATGTCGCCGTTGACGCTTACGTCATAGTCGCCGCAGCAATGGCAGTTCCACCAGCCGTGGACGTTGAGCGGCAGATACAGGTTGCTGATCGACATCCCGAGGGAAAGGCCACCATCGACGGCATACAGCCAGTCCATCGTCGGTTGGGAGTAGGTGAAGGCCGACGTTTTCAGGACGCGGTAGCCATCCCACGCGCAATCGTCCCACTCCACCGGCCAGAAGCCGCATTCCGTGCAATCCCAAACCCGCGTGTTGACGAAGGTGGATGGGATGACCGCATCGAGGTCCATACCGGTCAAGATCATCCAGGTGATGGTCGCGAGGTCGTCGGCGTCGTTGCGGTTGCCGTCGTCGATCACCGGCTGATTCAGACGCGCCAAGATGCCGCTGGTGGCCCGGGCGGTCGAGCTCGACCAGGTGGCGGCGGTGAAATACTGTCCGCTGCGCAGGTAGGACTGGGCGATCACCCGCCGGTTGCCGCATTCGTCCACGGCGCTGCCGGTGATGACGTTCAGGCCCCACTCGCTGTTTTGGGTGCGGCTGATCGGCACCGAGGTGACCCCCGGGGTCACCGCGATCACGTTGTCGTTGATCTCGAGGGACTCGATGGCGCTGACCCCGTCGGAGACCGTGCCGCTGATGCTGACCGAGGCGGTGGACTGTTGCAGAGCCGACGCCCGCGACGGGCTGCTGATGTCGATGACCGGCGGGGTGGAGTCGACCCGCACCGAGCTGCCGATGGGCACGATGGTGCTGTTCGCAGCCTGGGGCGTCGTGCCCGCCAGATCGACCCAGATGGTGAAGTCCCCCTCGCCCGGGATGCGCACCACCCCGTCGCCGTCGAGGGTCACGCCCGCCGGGTCGGACCAGACCGTGATGTCGTAATCCTCCGACGCCACTTCGTTGCCCCACTGATCATAGACGATGTAGAGCAGCGGCAGGCCGCGGTCCTGCCAGAAGCAGTCCTGATCCGGCAGCTCGACGATCCAATGGTGGGGCAAGCCAGGATGGACCACGACCTCGGCCGGGGTTTCGTCACCGGCGAAAAAGGCCGGCACCTTGCAGGATACATAATAGGTTTGCGCCAGGGTGGCGGAGATCGACGCGTCGTCGTAGGTCAGGCCGGCATCCATCGCGAGCGAGCCATCGGCCACCATCGCCACCACGTTGGTTTCCACCCCCACGAGGTCGTTGCCAAAGGCATCCTGCACCACGCACTCGATGGTCGCCTCCTCGGTGGGGGCGAGGTAGGTCGGCAGGACGATAGTGTCGGTGAAGGCCGGGATGCCCGGGACGATGGTCAGGGGCTCGGGGGTTTCATCGATCAGCTCGCCGTAGGTACAGGCAACCTCGTAGTCCCCGGCGGTCGTGCCGCGGACGGTGAACCCCGGGCCGGAGAGGGGATCGGGCCACAGCTCATCCGGCAAAAAGAGGCCCGTGGTCTGCTCGTAGTCCTCCTCGTCGATCAGGTTGCCAAAGGCGTCAAAGACCTCGCAGTCGGCGCTCACCGAGGCGCCGGCCTCGGCGACGTTGTCTGAGATCATGGTTTCGACCGAGGCGGGGGGGCCGGCGAGCACCTCGATGGTGACGCCCTTCTCATCGACCGTCAGGCCGTCGGCGGTCTCGCAGTGCACGACGTAGGAACCGACCTCGGTCGGGGTGAAGGTCACGCTGGTCGTGCCGGTGGTGAGGGCGCCCGCCTCCGGGCTGACCGCCACGACCGTCTCGATACCAGCGAGGTAGTCGCGATCCTGGCTGACCACGCAAGCGGCGGTTACCTCGTCACCCGCCACGAGCTCGAGCGGTATGGCAAAGGTCTCGATGGACAGCGCGACGGGCGTCGGAGCCTCGGTCCCACCGGCGTCGGAGTCGCCCCCATTGTTGTTCGTTACCCCTGGGGTCCGGGATCCACACCCGGACCCGATTCCAATGGCGACGGCAACGGCAGCTAGAGGGAATGCACACTTTCGCATCGTCTCTCCTGAGCAACAAAGGCTCACGATAAGTCTAACCGACCCCATCGCGCTTGAACAACGGATCTCACGCAGCACAGCGATCATTCCCTCCCACATCAACCTACACAACAAACTGGCCCTTCGGTTCCTCTAGACGCGCCCACGGGTTGCCATGGGATCCCCAAGACGTGCTTGACCGCCCTTGCCGGGAGGTGCTTTGCTCGCGTCTCAAATCGGGCCGTCTCAGAGCACCGCGGGGAACCCGTACTTCGCCGAAGGCGAAGGGTTTAGGCAAGGCGCGAAGCGCCCACAAAACGGGACTTCGCCGGAGGCGAAGAACACAACATGGCCGAGAAGTTTGGCGGTTATACCCTGATCGACCGAATCGGGATCGGCGGCATGGCCGAGGTCTTCCTCGCCCGCCATTCGGGGCTCGCCGGTTTTGAGAAAGACATCGTCATCAAACGCATCAGGCCCCACCTGAGCGAGAAGCCGGCCTTCGTCAACATGTTCCTCGGGGAGGCCAAGCTCGCCGCCCAGCTCGCCCACTCGAACATCGTGCAGATTTACGACCTCGGTAAGATCAAGGACTCCTACTTCATCGCCATGGAGTATATCGCCGGTGCCGACATGTCGGCGGTGATCCCCAGGGCCCGCGAGCTCGGGATCCCGTTCCCGGTCGAGTACGCCCTCAAGATCGGCAGCAACGTCTGCGAGGCGCTCCACTACGCCCACACCAAGGCGGACGCCTATGGCAGCCCGCTGCACATCGTCCACCGCGACATTTCGCCGGAGAACATCCGGGTGGCCTGGACCGGCACGGTCAAGATCCTCGACTTCGGCATCGCCAAGGCCGCGACCCAGCTACACGAAACCAAGGCTGGCCAGATCAAGGGCAAGCTCTGCTACATGTCGCCCGAGCAGGTGATGGGCAAGGAGGTCGACCAGCGCTCCGACATCTTCTCCCTCGGCGCGGTGCTCTACGAGGGCCTCACCGGGCTCAAGCTCTTTTCCGGTGAGAACGACCTCGCGATCATGAACAACATCGTGGAGGGCAAGATTTACCCGCCGAGCTACTTCCGGGACGACGTGCCCCAGGAGGTGGAGGCGATCCTAATGAAGGCGCTCGAGAAGGACCGGCGCAAGCGCTACGCCTCAACCTCGGACATGCAGTTCGACATCGATTCCTTCTTGGCGGGCCACGAGTTCACACCCTCCAACATCCACCTGTCGAACTTTCTCAAGCAGCTCTTTAAAGACGAGCTCGAGGCGGAGCAGGCGCGCCGCCTACGCGAGACCCCCCCCGAGCCACCACGTCATCCCACCGAGGAGGTCGAGAAGCCGACCACCCCCAAGCCGCCGTTCCCCCGGGCGCGGACGCCCGAGCCGATCTCAGCGGAGGAGGACACCGCGGGGTCGCCGAGCCGGCACAAAACCCCGGCCGGGCAAACGAGCTCCGATGTCTTCGACCTCGACGGGGATCTCTCCGCCGAGGACGTGGCCTTCGTGGAGACCGGGCACAGCCTGTTGATCTCGCTCGACCCGGATCAGCTCGAGACCCTCGAGCGGGTGGCCGAGCGTCGGGGGATGAGCTCGGATCAACTCGTCCGCGAGATCCTGGCTGACTTTTTGAAGTTCCACCAGGACTGACCCGCCCTGGGTCAACGCCCGGCGCCGGTCACGCTTCTCAACGGTGCGACTTGCGCCACTCGGGCCGACGTTTGTCCCGACTGATTTGACGCTCGACCGCGTCGTACGCGTCGATATCGACGGGTCCGATCGGCTGGAGGGCGCGCCAGTGGGTGTAGTCGAGCAGGATCTCGGCGATCTTGTGCCAGGTGCTAGTCTTGGCGTGCATTTCGAACACGCCGCAGATCTGCCAGACCCGGTCGCCGCTCTCCTCGAATTCCCGGATCCCCTCGCGCAGCATGTGCTGCTTGCGCTCGTTGATGGCGCCGAACAGGCTCTTGGAGCGCATGTGGGCGCCGTAGAAGAGCAGCGTGAGGGCCCGGAAGGCGCGTGCGGCCGGCACCGGCCCGCGCAGGGATTCGAGCTCCAGGATGAATTTCTCGAGGCGATCGGTGTCGCGCC
>JAUUZB010000087.1 GCA_030590185.1 Deltaproteobacteria bacterium | reverse complement strand
CCTCTCGACAGTCGGCATCAACTGCGCAGGAGTCGAAGCAGAAGCCAAAGTAGTAGCCACCATCGGGCCCGCCCTGCGGGGAGCAAACCTCGTCCCCAGGACAAGGCCCCGGCTCTCCCTCGAAACGACACAAGGCGACGCAATAGCCGCCGGGAAAGCCGGACTCCGCGGGCATGCAGAGATCGCTCTCGCAGTCGAATGGGGCCGCACACGGCGCTCCGGTGGCGGCCAGGCCTTGCGCTGCCTGACACCGACCGCTGGCTTCATTGCAGACCCCGGTGACCGGGCAGTCGGCCGGCCCGCCGCACTCCGGGTAGCAGTAGCCGATGCAGATGTAGGCGCTGCGGCAGTCGCTCGGCTCCAGGCAGTCGCTCACGCACCCCTGCTGGCCGCCGATGATCTCACAGGTCGAGCCCGGGGCACAGCTCGGTAGGCAATCGGCGGAACAATAGCCGCCGGGCATCCCGCTGGTCTCTTCGCGCAGGCAGATGCCCCCGGGGCACTCGCTGGAGTCGGTGCAGGCGCCAACCGGCTCGCCGATCAGGATGCAGTTGACGTCGCAAGTAACGCCATCCGGCGGGTCGCAGCCCTCCGGCGGATCGAGCACACCATCGCCGCAGGTGATCGAGCGGCAGCCGGCGGTCACCGCGAGACATTCCGTAGAGCAAGAAAGGCTCCCGGCCTCGAAGCCAAAATCGCCGCAGGTGAGACCGGCCAGGTCGGTGCCGTCGCACGGCTCCGGGCTCTCGGCGATGCCATTGCCGCAGCTCGGCCCCATGCTGCAATCGGACGTGTCGAATAGGCAATCCGCTGAACAGCCGAGGAGGCCGGTGAAAAAACCGGCAGCGGCGCAATCCGCGCCTCCGAGGTCAACGCCATCACACTGCTCCCCCGGGTCGAGGGCGAGGTTGCCACAGCTGTCTGGTTTGTAGCAGCCGCTGGTGTCAAAGGTGCAATCGGCGGCGCAGGCGAGGGTGCCAGCGGCGAAACCAACGTCGGCGCAGTTGCCGCTGCCCAGATCCGCGCCGTCGCACGCCTCGCTCCCCCGGACGGCCCCGTCCCCACAACGCTCATAGGCGCAGCGCGAGGTGTCGAAGCCAAAACAGTCCTCGGCACAGGTGAGCACCCCCGGCGACCACCCGAGGGATTCGCAGGTGGTGCCGGCGATCTCAAAGCCGTCGCAGAGCTCGCTGCCGTTGACCACCCCGTCGCCGCAGGTCGGCTCGTCGCTGGTTGATTCCGGCGTGCCGCAACCGACCAGCAGGCCCGCGGTGATGGCCAAGCAACCGGCCAGGCGAGAGAAGCGCCCTGGCGCTGCGCCAATCAGTGGTGAGAGAGATGGTGTGTCATTTTTCGTCATGGTGCCAACCTGTAGAAAACCTCGACCTCAACGGCGCTGGTGCTGATCTGAGCCGCACCGGTGCCGTTGGTCCCTAGGGGAACCGCGGCCAGATTGATGGCACGGTCCGAGCCGGCGAACAGGCTCGCGAGGGTTACCGGGTCGTTGCTGCTCCAAACCAACGACGCCTCACCCCCGATCGGCGCCGTACTCGTTGCCCCGGGCAGGCTCTCCCAACGCCCGTGGCGCCAGGCTAACAACTCGAAGCCCTCCTGGGGTTGGTCGGCCTCATCGCGGCTCGCGCCGCCGGCGATCCAGGTCACCGTGACGGAGGCGATTTGGCAGGCCGCCGGTCCCACGGCGCAGGCGAGGGGATCGAAGTCACTCTGGGCGGCGGAGAAATCGACCCGAAACACCTGGGACGGCCGCAAGCCATGGCGCGGCTCCCATTCCCCGGTCCCGATGTCCATGTTGCCGGAGCTGACGTCGGTAACCATGGCCACGGCTCGCCCTCGAGCGCTATCGAAACCCAGACCCTCACCCCAGACGGAACTCATGAATTCCACTCCGTACCCTGGCAGCTGACTGTTACAACTAGTCTCGGCGTCGCACAGGACGCGCCAGCCATCCGCTTCGAGGGCCTTCAGTGTGGTGCCATCGAAGAAGAGCAAACGGTTGAGGCTGTCGTCCCAGGCAAACCGATAGGTCGCGCTGGGGTAGGCGTCCGCCAGCCCGCACGCCACGGTCGCCGGGCAGCGCTCTTGCCAGGCCCCGTCGATGCGCTCCCAGAAGCTGTCGCCGTTGATCAAGAAAAGCTCGCCCTCAGGCCCCTGCACGAGCTCGCCGGGGGCCGGATCGCAAACACCGACGGTCGGACCGCCGCACTGCTTTTCCCAGCCGGCGATAGTCCCAGACCAGATGTAGCGCGCCTCGAATGTGTTCGGGGTAACGAAGTCACTACCACCGGCGAGCCACAACGTGTCATCGACCGCAGCGTACCCGATGCTGGGGGAATCCAGGTTGAGCTCCCCGGCGTCCGGCACGTCCTCCCCCCAGACGCCTCCCTCCCAACGCCAGATGTCAGCGAGGACGCAGCCACCCCACGAGGGAGGACCGATGAAGTCTATCGGTAATGACCCACTGCCACAGGTGTCGGTGAGGAGCCGCAACTCTGTTCCTCCAACGACCATCAGCCCGGTGCCGTCACGACCGAAGCCGAAACTAAAGCGGCCCATCGGATCGGCCGCGGCCGCAGAGGCGTGGGTTTGCACCCAGCTGTGCCCCGTCCATTGCATGAGGCCAATGGAGTTGAAAGTGTAGGTGACGGGATCGCCTCCGAAATAGGTCATGGTCAGGCGGGAGGCGAGCGGATCGTAAACCATCGGTCCCAGCGCCGCCCCTGGACAATCTTCGGAGCCGGGACAGAGCGTCTCCCAACCGGTGCCGGTCCAAAACCGGGCCCGCGGCAGCAGAGGACCCGTTGGCGCGGCACTGGAGAGTCGTACCACCCGCTCGAGCTTCGGATCGTAGTACGTGATCAATGCCCCGGTCTCGGCTTCGGTGATCCCCGGACAGCCCCCGCTGCAGACCGTGGTCCAGCTCCCGTCGTAGGTCCAGACCGCGGCGTCGTCAGCGTTGGGGGTAGTGCCTGCCACGGCAACGACCACGGTCCCGTCGGCGTCGAGCGCAGTCGAGAGATTGAAGCTCCAGGGTGGCATGTTCTCGCAGGTGTTGGCCGCGGCGCACAGCGGGCTCCAGGTGCCGTCCTCGAAGGCCCAGAGCTCGAGGTTGGCAAGGTTCGGGCTGGACTTACTGAGCACCAACCGGTCCCCAGCTCGATCAAAGTCGAGGGTGGCTTCGAACCCAGTACTTAGGCCACAGCCTCCGGGGCAGAGGATCTCCCATTGCCCATCGCGCCAGATCGCGGTCGTGTGCACGTCGTTGTCGTCCTGCACCACTGCGATCGGCGCGTCATACCGTGGGTCGTAGGCCAAGGCGAACCTTTCAAAAACCAAGACGCTCGTACCGCAACCGAGGTCAGGATCGCACCGATCGTGCCAGTCTTCTCCGTCCCACCCCCAGGCGCTAAAGACCATGCCGGTTGGTCCCAACATGGTGTTCGCGGCCAGAAAAACCTCGCCGAGGCCTGGGTGATAGGTCCCGGCGATCGTCTGGGAAAACTCAGGGCTGGCATGGTTACTGCATCCGGAACCCGGGTAACAGTGCTCAACTAGGTTCGCGCCGTCCCACTCCCACGTCGTCTGGCCGATCGACATAGACTCGGCCGAAGTGAGGACGAGCAGAGAGCGTGCCGGGTCATAGACCGCGACCTTCATCGTAGCGCTCTCGAGCAGATCATCAGATGGCGCCTGAGCCAGGATCCACCGGCCCTTACCGGCGGTGGTCACAGGGTACGCTGAGCCACTCACCTCCAGAGCGAAGATCCTCTCGGTCTCGGAAGGATCCACCAGGGATTCCCCGAGCACCCCACGCTCGCTGAACAGGTGCGGATTTTGTTCCGTGTCCCCCAACTCTTTACGCCCGAGATTGGCGAGCCAGCGTACCTGCCGGACCCGGGCCGCCTGGAGGCTGCCCTCCGGGATCGCGTCGCTCCAATTGCCGGCCGGGTCCACGGTGGCGAGGAATATCTCGGCCCGGTCATCAACCGAGAGGGTAATCGGCTGGAAGCGTCCCTGCAGGTCGGCAACGGTGCCACCGATCTCCCTGGCATAGGCGATCTCCCGATCGTCAAAGACCAACACGTCGGCAAGCGGCTCGACTACCGCCAACGGCTGCCCGCCGCCATCGGTACAGGCATCAGAAATCATCACACGCCAGGAACGCTGGGTGAAAGCCAACCCGACCCCGAGATTGACCGCGCCCCAGGGCAGGCGCTCGTAGATGATGCAGTCAGCCATGTCGACGTCAGGGACCGCGGGTCGATCGTTGTCGAAGCGCAGCTCGCCGAGCGCGATGACCGAGAGGTTGCCGGCGACGTCGCGGAGCTCGGCGTAGACGTTGTCGGCGGTGGATGGCTGCTCAAAGCCAAGCGGCTCGTAGAGCGCCACCAGAAAGCTCGGGGTGCTGGCGCAGGTGTCGATGGTGAGATCGCGCTCGTGCACGCCGTCGAGCAGATAGATGCGCGCCGTGGCGAGGTCCGTGGCTTCGCGCAGGGGTACGGTTACCCGCAGGGGGCCGCCCGGATCGTTGATGTCCAACTCACCGGTGCAGTCGTCCTCATCGAAGGTATAACGACAGCCGTAGTCGCCGCTCATGGCCAGGATGGCGTTTTGTGCCAGGCGGGCGATCTCCCGGTTGTCGCAACGCTGAAAAAAGGCGGCGGCGGTCAGCTCCGGGCCGGTGCGATCGAGTTCCACCTCAGCGCGGTAAACCCGCGAGGTGACGCTCGCCTCGTTGACGAACTGCGCGTAGACGAAACGCGGGCCGTCGCTGATTTCGTCAAAGCCCGCGCCCAGATCCCAGTCCGGCACCACCCAGTCGTCGCCGTCAGCGACGAGCCCGGAGAGAGCGAGGGCCTGGCGCCCGGCGGACATGGTTTGCTCATTGGCGAGAACGATCCCCACCGCGCCGCTCACCGAGATCGAAACCCAAACCTCAGCGCCGCGCACCCGGAGCTGCGCAACACCATCGGCGTCAACGATCGAGATCGTCGGTTCACCGGTACCATCGGCCCCCGCAAAGGGCGCGCCGAGCTCGATGGCGACGCTGGAGGTCTGACCGGCGGTGATGTCGACCGACTCCGAACCGAAGAAGGCGACATTCTCCGCGGCGTCGAGCCCCTCGAGCACCACCAGGCGAGCCTCCCCGGCCGGGATCCCGTCGATGCGGATGGTGCCCTCCTCGTCGAGGTCCTCCTCGACGATCATGTCGGTCATGCCCTCGCCGGTGATCGTGATCCGCAACGTCTCGACCGCGCGGGGGAGCAACAGCTCGTCGGTCTGTCGCTGCTGGCTGGGAAACAGCGGCACGATGGTGACGCCGCCCTCTGGCGAACAGGCGGCCACGAGCAGGAGCAACGACGATAAAGCGATTGCACGAACCGCGCTCATGGCGTTTCCCTCCGGTAGTTCAGCTCAATCGAGCCACTGTCGCTGGCGGTGGCCACCGCGATGGTGGTGGCCACCGCTCCCCCCACCACCACGGCCCCGGCCATGGTCCAAAACCACCAGGTCTCGTACCACTCGGGGGGTTTCTTGCTCAGCTCCGCCCACAACGGCGTCGCCCCCCCGGGGGAGACGAAGACGTCGGAGCTCCACTCGAAAAAACCATCCTTGCTCACCCGCACCCGGTGCTTGCCCGCCGCGAGGGCATCGATGGCCGGCATGGGCAGCTCGCCCATCGGGATCTCGTCGACAAAGACCGCGGCGCCCGGCTCGTTCGCCGACATGGCCAGGCTGCCCGGATCCTCATCCTCGATGGAGAGCAGGCGCCGGACAGCCATGCGCAACGCTGGGATGAGCTGCTCCTGCTGGCCAGAAAAGGTCTCGCTCAACCGAGCCTTGACCTCGGCGTTGTTCACGTCGATCAGGCGCAGGGAGACCACGAAGCGCTCGCCGAGCTTGCCGGCGCTGCCGAGCACCAGGAGCTCCACCCCGAGGGCGCCGCCGATCTCGGCGAGGCAGGCGTTGTCAGCCTGGCAGTCGAGCAACGACTTGCCCGCCTCGAGCTGCAACATTTGTATGATGTCGTCCCGGCTGATCACCCGGGTGCCCTCGATGCGTTTGATCTCCACCGCCAGGATTTGGGTGAGGCTCTTGGCCACCGCCTCCTCGATCCCGAGGCCCTCGATGTCGAAGACCGCAAAGGAGACCTCGCGCCCAT
The DNA here is from genome assembly GCA_030590185.1 of Deltaproteobacteria bacterium. The sequence continues at coordinate 2,757 of JAUUZB010000087.1, read as the reverse complement.
CGGGCAGGCGATAACGGCGCGCCTGGCTCGCATCCACTTCCCCACCGAAAACTTCGGCGACCAACGCCGGCACCTGCTCGCGTAGCTCGGTGATCTCGATGGCGCTGCGGCTGGCGCTGCGCAGGGGCCGCACCCGCTCGGTGTCCATCAACGAGAGGGTCAGCAGGAGCTCCCGGCCGATCTTGCCGAGGGTGCCGGAGAGCGCCAGCTGCGCGTTGGCCGCCGCGGACAGGCTCGCGATGCAGGTGTCGTCGTCGCAGCCGAGGGCCTGGCGGCTGGTCCCGAGCTCGACGAGGCTGATGATGTCTCCGACCGTCACGACCCGGAGCTCAGGCCGGTCGCCTAGCTCTTCGGCGATCTGGATTGTCAGGGCCCGAGCCCCATCCACGTCACCTCCGGTCGGCTTGAGGTCGAGGACCAGGATGCGACGCACCTCCGGCTCCGCGGCCGGGGGTTGGGCTGGCGCCGCGAGGGAGCACGCAAGGGTGAGACAAACCGTGAGGCTCATACCAAAAAATCTCCATGATTCTTATCGACCGAACCAAAAACGCCGGGACCGGCCGAGATGGATGACACCGCACGCCAAGCCACATAGCTAGCGCCGGGTGCGACGGGACGCTTCCTGGACACCATTCCCTCGATTCACCAATCGTCGGGTGATGCCGGTGCGCTCATCCCCCGCACGTACCACTTTGTGGAATATCACATTGTAATGGGCTCCCTAAGGGAATTCTGTTTCCCCGTTTCACCGTTGCGTCGCAACGCTGATCCCCGCAACACGTTGCGTTTTCGAAACGCCTAGACCAACCCCGATGCCGGGGACCGAACCGGACAGCCTCGCAACTCCGTGATTCAACGCGGTCTTCGAGCGACTCACCTCGCCCCCTGCGATCCCATCACCTGGCACACTCTCTGCATCTCGACATCGCATTATCCCTACAAATGGATATTGCCATGCCGAGAAAAAAGAAGTCGAAGCTGATCGTCGATAACGACCAGGCCAAGCGGGCCGCCGAGATGCTCAAGGCGGTGGCGCACCCGATCCGCCTGCGCATCGTCGCCATCCTCTGCGAGGGGGAGCAACACGTCACCGCCCTCGCCGAGGCGCTCGAGCTCAAGCAGACCATCGTCTCGCAACAACTTCGCATCCTGCGCATGCACCGCCTCGTCGAGGCGGTGCGCACCAACGGCCACGCCTACTACGAATTGGCCGAGCCGCACCTGCGCGAGTTCATCTCCTGCGTTGAGGGCTGTTCCGACAGCAAACGCTAAACCCCCGGCCCTCCACAACCCCGGACGACATCCCGGTGACCATGCCTAAACAACAACTGACCCTCAGTCGGCGTGACCTCTTTAAGGCGGCCGGCGCCGCCGCCGCCACCGGCGCGGTCGTGGCCAAGCCCCGCGACGCCAATGCCTTTGGCCTGCTCTCCACGCCCCGGGCCCTGCCCGGCGACCGGCAGATACCGACCGTCTGCGAGGTCTGTTTTTGGAACTGCGGGCTCATCGCCCACGCCCGGCACAACCGTGTGCTCGAGGTTCGCGGCCACCCGGATTACCCGAACGCCCGCGGCAAGCTGTGCGGCCGTGGCAACGCCGGGCCTGGATTCGTCCGCGATCCGGATCGTTTGAAATATCCGATGGTGCGCACCGGAGAGCGCGGCGCCGGAGAGTTTCGCCGCGTCGGGTGGCGAACTGCCTATCGCACGGTCGCCGAGGGCTTCGAGAGGATCAAAGCCAAACACGGCCCCGAGGCCCTCGCCCTCTTCTACCACGGTAAGGGCGGCCCGCTGATGCGAACCATGATGGTCGCCCTCGGCACGCCGAACTATGCCGCCCCCGCTTATGCGCAATGCAAGGGCCCCCGGGACGTGGGCTTCAAGCTCACCTATGGCACCGGGATCTCGAGCCCAGAGCCGCTCGACTTCGACGCCACCCGCTGCATGGTGCTGTTCGGATCGCACCTGGGGGAGAACGCCCACAACAGCCAGGTCCAGGACTTCGTCGCGGCTCGAGCCCGGGGCGCCAAGTTGATCGTCCTCGATCCCCGGCTCAGCACCGTCGCCTCCAAGGCGGACCTCTGGCTGCGGGTGCGTCCCGGCAGCGACACCGCCTTGCTGCTCGCCTGGCTGCACCTGCTGATCAACGAGGAGGCCTACGACCGCAATTTCGTCGAGCGCCATTGCGTCGGCCTCCCGGAGCTCACCGCCCACGTTGCGCCGTTCACACCGGCCTGGGCCGCTGAACAATCCGGCGTCCCTGCAAAAGACATTCAACGCGCCTACCAGCTCATGAAAGAGTCGATGCCCGCCGTGCTCATTCACCCCGGCCGGCACGTCACCTGGTACGGCGAGGCGGACACCCAGCGAGCCCGGGCCCAGGCCATCCTGGCGGCGCTGCTCGGCAGCTGGTGGCGACCGGGCGGCATCTTCCGCCCCTCGCGACCCTCGCTCGCCGACTTCCCGAGTCCGGATTTCCCGGATCTACCGAAGAACGTCGATCAGGCCGCAGGGAATTATCCCTTCGCCAAGGAGTGCTCGACCACCGGTATCCGCGACGCGACGCGCTCCGGTAAGCCCTATCCGATCAAGGGCTGGTACGTGCACGCCACCAACTTGATCCAATGCCTCCCGAACCAGCACCACACCTTAGAAGCGATCGAACAACTCGACCTGCTGGTGGTCAGTGACGTCATCCCGTCGGAGATCACCGCCTACGCCGACGTGATCCTACCCGAGTCGGTCTACCTGGAGCGCT
>JAUUZB010000865.1 GCA_030590185.1 Deltaproteobacteria bacterium | reverse complement strand
TTGGCAGGAACGTGCCGATGCCGAGCTCGTCGAGGGTCGGTTCGAGGGCGATGAATGCCGGCAGCTCCGCGTCGAGGGTCGGAATGACAGCGTCGAGCCCGATAGTATCGTGAATGTAGCGCAGGCGTTGTTCCAGAGCGTCGACGCCCTCGGAGGGATAGGGGATCATGAAGACGTCGTCGGCGATGTCCGCGGCGTAGGCGCCCGGATCGAGGGTGTCGTAGGCGAGGCCGACGACCCGGTGGTCAAATTCAGGGTGCGCACGCAGGGAGCGGATCACCGGGACCCCGGGTCCGGGATTGTCGGTGGCGTTGAGGCCAGTGACGGCGATGACAGCCATCGCTAGATCTCGAAGTCAGAAGGCACGAGGCCGTTCTGTCGCAACAGGTGAACCAGCTCGTCGATATCACGATCGAGATCAGCGCCACCGACCGCGAACTCCTCCTCGAGGCGCGCCACGGTCTGCCCCCGCGAGATGCCCTCCTTGAGGCAGCGCAGGATGGTCAAGCCGCTGGCGTTGAGACTGAAGGTGACGCCGGTGTACGGGTCAAACACGAAGCCGGTCTCGCTGATGGCGAGATCGGTGAGCTTCTTAGGGATGTCCATGGTCGTCTCCGCGAGTGGTTCAGAAGTGACGGTCAAACGTCACGGTGAAGAGATTCATGAAGCTCTCGGCGCCGCCGGTTGGGGGCGGGTCGAGGTGGTTGAGTTCGTAGGCGAAGGCGAGATACCAGCCGTTGGAGAAGGCCATCTCGGCGCTGGCCCACAGGCCCCAACTAATCGGCTCGTCGAGATCATAGATGGCGGGTTGGTTCAGGTAGACCGGCCGCTCCTCGGGACCGATCTTGAAGCCGGTCCTGAGTTTGCCGAGCTCGCCGCGCAATTCGAGGCTGAGAAACCCGGTGCCGAGCAGGCCGGTCTCCCCGAACTGCAGCGAGCCGCCCGGTTCGATGGCGAAGTGGTTACCGATCGGGGTCCACCACCAGGCCGCGGTCCGCCCGCCGCTGACGCCGTCACGCAAGCGTGCGGAGCCCTCGACACCCACCGCGCCCCAACTCTCCGGCGCGATCAGCCAGTTGGCGCGACCCCCGATGACGTGCAGGGAGGAGACCGTGCGATCCCCCCGGCGAAGAAAGGCATAGTGGCCGGTGACCTCGAGGTCGGCAAAGCGTCCGCCGAGGGCGGCGTGGACCTCGTGATCGGCGGGGGCCCTGCCGCTGGCACCACCCATCCGGCCTGCGGTGGAGACGGCGGAGAAGAACTGAGTATAGCGATAGGTGGCATCCAGCGTCAGGTGGCCCGCCAGCAACAACCCGAGGCCCGCCTTGAGCCCCACCGCGGTGCCCTCGTCGGCGCCGCCCGCATAGAGGTGCGCGGTGGCGGCGAGGTGGGCTCGCGCCACCACCGCCGGGATGGGCTCCGACCGGCTAACCCCGATCTGTAGCGCCTCATCCTGCGGCGCAGCTCGGGCGAGCTCGGTGAACAGTACGTGTGCTTCGTCGCCGGATCCCTGCTCGAGCAGCGCCCAGGCCAGGCCACGGCGTGCCTCCTCTGCCCCGCCCGAGAGATCGACCGCCATGCGATAGTGTCGAGCCGCGTCATCCCACTGCTCACATTGATGGTGCAACCAGCCGAGCCTGAGATGCAGGGCGAAGTCCTGGGGATAGTCAACCGCGAGGGGAGCGAGGGCACCGAGGGCCGCGCCACAGTCATTGCTGTGTTCATGCCCAGCCGCGCGGGCAAAGGCATCGGCGTAGGGATCCGCCCGGGCGCTGGCTGCAACGGCGATGACCAGGCCAAAAGCCAAGGCAGCCGCAACCAGGCTCGCACGCCCAGCCAAGCCTCGCGGCGACCCCCCGGTCGCATGGGGCTCGTTCACGATTTTCGCCGCGTCCAACATCGACGTACTGCCCAGCAACCATCCCCCCTATCGTTGATAGGAGTAAGAACCGATGGGTAGTCAAAAGGGTGCGGTGTCGGTGACTATTTTTTCCCGGCTAACCGCGCGATATCGCGACCGATGGCCACCAGGGCGGGCGTCATGACCAGCGTAATCAGGGTGGCGAACATCAGGCCATAGGCCATGGCGAGGGTCAGCGGCATGATCAGCGCATCCTTGCCACCGATGCCGTAGGCGGTAGGCATCAAGCCAACCACGGTGGTCACGGTGGTCAGGAGCACTGGCCGCAGACGCGTCCTCGCCCCCTGTACGATCGTCTTGGCCAGATCCCCGTCGGGACTGGCAGCCAGCTCACGGTTGGCCTCGCTGACCATGATGATGGTGTCGTTCACCACGACGCCAATCAGGCCGAGCATCCCCATGAGGACAAAGAAGGACAAGGGCGTGCCATGGACGAAGAAGGCGAAGATGACCCCGATGGTGGAAAAGGGGATCACCGACATGACGATGAAGGGCTGGCCCAGGGATCCGAACAACAACGCGACCAGCAAGAAGATGCCGATCAAGGCGGCCGCAGCAGCGATCAAAAACCCGCCCATGATCTTCTTTGATTCACGAGCTTCGCCCGCAAAGGCGACCTTCATCTCCGGATGCTCGGCCCAGGTCACGCCGAGCTGCTCGCGCACGCCGGCCTGGATCTTGGCGACCGAGGTAACGTTGATATCGATATCGCCGGTGATCGTCTCGGTTCGCACACCATTGACGTGTTGGAACTCGAGGGGCCCCTGGTCGCTGCGCCGGGTGATCAAGCCCTTGAGGTTGAGCACCTGCCCGCGCGCGTTGGACACCGGGATGCGGTAGATCATCTCCGGTTCACCGCGGAACTCAGGCGCCATGATGACGCGGTACTCGAGGGTCTCTTCCACCGAGGTCGTGGAGCTGACCAGGGTACCGTCATACGTTACCCGCAGGGCCTCGGCGACATCCTTGACCGTCAAACCCACCTCGGCCAACCGGCGATAGTCGATGTCAACGATGAGCTGATCCTTGCCCGGCTTGTTGTCGGATTCGATGTCGAGCGCGCCGGCCTGTTCGTTCAAGAAGGCCATGAGATCGGTGGCGGTCTTCTGGCGCAGGGCGTCGTCATTGGTGGAGATGCGGATTTCGATCGGCATGCCAATGGCAGGGCCAACCCGCGCCTTTTCAAACAACAGGGTCTCGCCGTCGAGCGGCTCGCTGGCGCTGCGCAACTGCTCAATGATGGCGTCGGCGCTACGCTCGCGCTGTGCCTCGCCGGTGAGGAATACCGAGATCACCCCCCAGTGGCTGTGCTCGCCGCGATTCTTGGTGGCCTCGGTAGACAACATTCCGACCCGCGTCGAATAGGACTCGAGCTCGTCGTTAGGCAGGCCCGCGATCATCTGCTCGAAACTCTCGAGGCGTGCCTCGACGG
>JAUUZB010000394.1 GCA_030590185.1 Deltaproteobacteria bacterium | reverse complement strand
CGCTCGGCGGCGGCTCTAGATCCATCCCGTCCGGTCCAGCGAGCGCCAGGCTCCCGAGGCCATCATCCCCTTCGGTGCCCCCCGGGATATCCTCCGGCGGCGGCTCGGGTGCTGCTTCCTCGGTGTCGGTCTCAGCGCTCGCCACCATGGGGCTGCCCTCTGGTTCCTCAGCGGCGGGATCCGGCGCGGGTCCCGTGACCTCGATGGTTTTGGTCTTGTCGGGCATGATCATGACCGTCTCTTTGAAGTCCCCGACCTCAACCTCGTGCCGGCCCGGTGGCACCTTGTGGGGCCCGGGCCCCTTGCCGACCAACTTGCCCCCGACGCGCACCAGGGTCTTCTTTTCGACGCCTTCTACCTTGAGGAAGCCGGGATCGGTGACCCCGAACAAGTCATAGAAGGCACCGCCAAGGACCGTCTTGACGTCGCTGACGGAGGTGAACACTAACTGCTGTTTGCGCGCGATCTTCTTCTTTTTGGCGTCGACCACGAGGAAGGTGATTTTGATCCCCCCGCTGTCGTCGGGGCTCACCATGGCGATCAACGCTTCCTTGGCCCTGGCCTTTCTGCCCAGCTTGGCGATGCACTTGAGATTCGAGCCGCAGGCCCCGATCAGCTTGCCCGGATCCTTGCGCAGCTTCTTCTTGAGCTTGGCGCCGGTCACCACCGTCAGGTTCTTGATCAACGCCGATGCCTTGGAGAGCAAGCCATAGACCGCGTCTGAGATCTCCTTGTCCGGAGCGTCGCGCTCGATGAACGGAAACACGGCGACCGACCTCTTCTTGCCCTTCTTCTTCTTCGCTGAGGCATCTCCGGCGGTGCCGAAAAGGAAAGCCAGGGTGATGAGGGTGACGAGGGGGGCAAGAGGCGTGAGCCGACGAAGTCTCGTGAGCATGGGATAAGTGTACCGGGGAGAGGCCTGGGTGGCAATCAAAGGGCCAGGGGTGCTCCCTTGTCCCACCCCGGCCCTGGGCAGGCGCATCCATAATAACGCCCGGCAAAGCAGGGACATTCCTGGTTCCCGAGGCACAGGGCTAGGGGAGTAGGGCTCGGCTCAGCTGGGCTCTGGGGGCAGCGAAGGCAGCGCCGCATTCAGGATCCGGTCCGGATCGTCCCAGCCCGTCTCGTCCTGAATCTCCCGGCAACGCTCGAGGATGACGCCAAAGCGCGGCCCGGGGGTCATGCCGCGCGCTTGCAGGTGGCGACCCATGACCGCGTCTCGTGGCGCCCGCTCCTCGACCAGGATCTCCCGCGTCGAGGCGAGGAAGGCCTCGCCGGCTGGAAACACGCGGGCCGAAGCCTCGGCGGTGGTGCGGCCGAAATGATCGGCGCGCGCTACCCGCTCGAGGAGCCCAAAGCTCAGCTGCTCCGCATCGAGCTTGCGAGCCAGCCGCCGATAGCCCTTGGCGGTGGTGCCGTTCTTGATGAACAGGGCCGGCGCCAGGTGATGGCGCACCAAGCCGCAGACCCGGTCGGTGAGCAGGCCAGGGGCGCGCAGGCGCTCCAGAAATTCGCGGGCCAGGGCCACGCCGGCAACGTCGTGGCCGGGGGTGATGGTACGGCCGCCCTCTTGGCGTGTCGTCTCCGGCTTGCCAAAGTCGTGGCACAGCGCCCCGAACATCAGGGCCAAGTCATCCTCACCGTCGTCGCGCAGCTTGGCCGCCTCGTCCACCACCCGAAGAGTGTGCACCCAGACGTCCCCCTCGGGGTGCCAGATTGGATCCTGCGGCACGCCCACCAACGCCGCGAGCTCGGGGAAGAACGACAATAGATTCGTGCGTCGTAGGAACTCGAGACCGGCCGAGGGGAGGCGGCCCTTGAGCAGCAACTTGCGTAGCTCATCGAACAGGCGCTCGGCGGAGAGCTCGGAAAAATCCAAGGCCGCGCACAACGCGACGAGCTGGTCGTCCGGCTCGAACTCGAAGCGCGCGATGAACTGCGCCACGCGAAGACCCCGCAGGGGATCCTCGGAGAAGTGTTCCGGGTCGGTGGCGCGCAATACGCCAGCCTCGAGATCCCGTTGGCCCCCGTGGGGGTCGAGGATTTCACCGCTGAGCGGATCGAGGCCGATGCTGTTGATGGTCAGATCGCGACGCCGCGCCGCTTCGGCAAACTCGAGCTCCGGCTCGCAGCGGACGTCGAAACCGGTGTGACCCGGACCGACCTTGCTATCGCGGCGGGGCAGGGAAAAGTCGACGTTGATCCCCTTGATCCGCAACACGCCGAAGGCGCGCCCGATGGCGATCACCTCGCCGAAGTCGGCGAGCACGGTTTCGAGTCGCTCGAGGGGAAGCCCGAACACCTCGATATCGAGATCCTTGGCCTCCGTGGCGAGGCGGTAATCGCGGACGAATCCCCCGACCGCGATCGGGCGACCCCCGGCCGCGGCAATCGCTTCGCAGATGCGACGCACGCCGGCGTCAATGGGGGGCTCGTGGAACACGGCCGAAGCGGAGGACCGACTCAGTCCCGCCGCCGAGCCGGCCGCCGGGGCCGGCGGTTCGGAGTGTCGTCACCGTCGTCATCCCCCTCATCCGCAGAGGAGGAGGAGGAGGACGCGCTATCACCGCCAGCTTTCGCCACCGCCCGCTTGGCCTGGCAGAGCAAGCAGGCGCCGCAGCTGCACGCCTCGCCAAAGGATTTGACGCGGTAGTCTTCGTCGATGTCGATGTAGCGCTGGAGACATTCGATCACCGCGCTCTGGTCCGCGCCGGACAGCTCCGGCTCGGAGACGTCCGCCTCGAGTGCGGCGAGCTCGTCGTCGACGGCCGCGCTGCGCTCGGGGCGCTTCGGTCGGTCGCGCAGGCCACTGCCCTCCGGTCGCTTGGCCGCGGGTCGCTCGCGGACGGACCGCGGTGGCCGGCGCTCGGGCAAGGCGCTTTCCAGCTCAGCGAGCTCGTCGAGCTCGTCGGCAAGGGCATCGTCCGCGGCCGGTTTTTTCTTTGCCGGGGCCGCCGCCGCGCCACCGTCGTCCCATTCGCCATCGGGGTCGTCATCGAGATCGTCGCCGGCCGGTGCAGGTGGGTCGGCGGGCGCGTCCCAGTTATCGTCGTCCTCCCAATCCTCGTCACCGTCCGCCGCCGCTGCCGGGGCCGCCGCGGGCTCCGCCGCGCTGTCATCGTTCCATTCGTCGTCATCGCTCGCCGCCGGCGATTTGGGCGCGGCAGCAGGCGGTGTTGGGTCGTCAGCCTCGTCGTCCCAATCGTCAGCCGCGGGCGCCGGCGCGGGCGCCGGCGTGTCATCCCAATCCTCCTCAAAGTCGTCGTCGAAGTCACCCTTGTTGCCGCCCTTACCGCGCGACAGGGCATCGGCGACATCTTTCTTGGTGGCCTGCTGGGTCTTCTCACCCTTGAGCGGGGCGAGCTTGGCCCGTGGCCGGTCGCCCCCGGTCGGCTTGGCCCCCTTGGGGCCCGGTTGAACCTCGATGACGAAGTCGCCGATGTAGATCTTGTCCCCCTCCTGAAGGTCGTAGGGCTCCTCGATCCGCTCACCATTAATAGTGGTGCCGTTGGTGCTCTTGTTGTCGATGACGACAAAGGAGTTTTTTGAGTAGTTGAAGACGATGCGGGCGTGGCGCTTGGAGATGTTCGCGCCGGGCAGCACGAGATCGTTGCCAGGGACGCGGCCGATGCTCACCTCGGCTTGGCTGAATTGCTCCATCCGAGACGAGCCATCCTTGTGGGTGATCGAAAGGCTATACACGTCTCTTTTTCCGCCTTTTGCCTCGCTGGGCGGCGATCCCTGCCGCACACCCGAATCTCATGTCACTAGGAAACTGTCGCGGGATAGTCAATCCCCAAGTCCAGGGTACCCATTGGCCGGCTTACGTGCCCAAAGGTAGGATGCCGCAATACGTCAAAAAAAACCTTTAGCCACGGACAGATCGGGATTGACAGGAGGAGTCCGATTCCGCACACTCTCAACGTTAACCGATCACGGGCTTGCCCGGGTAGGTTAGCGTGGAACGCGAATTTCGATTGATCGACTCGTGCTTCGGTACTCCTGATCATTCGATCCTCGTGGACCAGTAAACAAGGTTTTGGTCAGCTCCGCACGCTGAGGTGGGGCCTGGCCGCTTTTTGGTCCTCAGCACGGAGAGTTATCATGGCTCAGACAGTACACCTGAATCTGGAAATCGATGGCAACAAGGTCGAGGGCGAGAGCACCATCTCGAGCATGGAGCGCGAAGGCACCGTCGAGTGCTCGAGCTTCAAGTACTCCCTCATCACCCCGCGCGAGGAGGCCACTGGCCAGCTCACCGGCAAGCGGCAGCACAAGCCGGTCCGGATCACCAAGCGCATCGACAAGAGCACCCCGCTGATGCTCAAGGCCCTGTGCCAGAACGAGCCGGTCACCCTGGCCGAGTTCCGTTTCTTCCGTCCCAGCCCGGGTGGTTCCGGCGCTGAGGAGCATTTCTTTACCGTGCTCCTGGAGAACGGCTACGTCGGCGGCGTGACCCAGCTCAGCGAAGATGCCATCATGGGCGGCGAAGCTGCTCCTCCGATGATGGAAGAGATCGCGTTCGTGTTCCAGGACATCACCTGGACCTACGAGATCGGTGGCGCGACCCACAAGGATTCGTGGAAGGGCGAGTAATCGCACCTAGACACGAAGCCGAATAGCTAGTGTAATGAACCCCCGTGGTCTGGGCAGCCGCCCGGCCACGGGGGTTTTTCTTTTTCCAGGCGCCTGGGGAAGACGATGGCTCTAAGAGGTTTGCTCTCCCGGATGGCCATGGGACGCATGGAGTACCGGGACACCTCCACCGACATCGAGTCGATCGTGGAGCACCTCCGGCACCTGCTCAACACCCGCATCGGCGAGGCGGTCACGGTGCCCGATTTTGGCATCGAGGATCTCTCCGACCTGACCACCGCCTTCCCGGACGCCGCCGACATCTGGAAGCGCTCGATTCGAGCCACCATCGAGAAATACGAGCCGCGCCTGACCAACGTCCGCGTGCGCCACGCCGAGACCGACAACCCGTTGGTGGTGGCCTTCGAGATCTCGGCCCGCCTCGCCTTCGGCGACAAACGCGCTCCGCTCAAGTTGCAGACACAGGTCGACCCCAAGGGCGAGTTCAAGATATCCTAGCCGACGTGTCGGGTGCCGACGGGATAACCTCTGGAAATAGCTTCAGTTTGATAGTACACGGTACCACCGTAGCGGCAGCCGAAACGCCGGGAGGCTGAGCGTTGTTTAGCAAATACTACCAGAGCGAGCTGACCTACCTGCGCGACATGGGGCGCCTCTTCGGAGAGTCCAACCCCACCATCGCGGGGTTACTCG
>JAUUZB010000623.1 GCA_030590185.1 Deltaproteobacteria bacterium | reverse complement strand
GTTTGGAAAACGTCGACCACGAATTGGTCGTCGAGCTCACCCCGGGTCACCTCGTCGGCCGCCTGCCCCACGGCATCGGCGATCTCGGGCGGCAGCAGGCCGAGTTGGCCGTTGACCTCCGCCGCCGCCTTTTTGATCAGCCCGAGGGCGCCGATGAAGCGTCGCCCAAACCGCCAGCCGCTGATCGGGAAGTTCTCGAGCGCCCGGGCGGTGGAGGCACCCCAGTAGGCCTGAGCCGGCACCTCCATCGGCCCCATGGTGTCGCGCTCGGTGCGGGTGGGTTGGTCCTCTTGCATGGGCCTCCGACCTTTCAATTGGCGAGAGCGAACAACGGCAGGTAGAGCCCCAGCACGCCGAGGCAGATACCGCCTACCGCGAGGAGTAGCCCCCCGAAACCCAAGGCCAGCGCTCCGGGCGAGCCCTTCGACCGCGCGAAGAACCCGGCGACGCCCAGGGCAAGGGCGACCAAACCGAGCAGAGGCGTGAACCAGCCGCTAACCGCCAGCACGGTGAGCCCCGGCAGCTCGGCGCCAAAGTCCTCGAACATCACCACGAAGGAAGGCGTGACCAGAACCGGGAAGCCGAAGAGGAAGATGCCGGCGGCCGCGGTGATGCCTAGCATGATCCGATCGAGCAGCGCCGGGGCGGTCGGTGGGGTGGACGTCGACTCAGCCATCGTCGGCTCGATAGCACTGGCCTGCGTGGGGCAGCAAGCCGGCGGCTGTTGAGGCGCTGGGAGCGCCGGCCGGATCACTGAATCATCCACCAGGGTCTGGTGCAGGGAACCCTGAGAGATGTTGCAGAGGAAAGAAGCACTACATGAGCCGCATCAAGTAGAATACATACCCGTACCAATCACCGTACTCGGTGTAGTACTCGATTTCTGTTTGCAGCATATCCAGGACCCCGGAGGCCTCTGGTTCGGTGCCATACTTGGCCCGCAGCTGTTCGACGCGCGCCTGCAGCGGTACATAGTACTCGTCGGTCCAAGCCTCCGGGGGCAAGGCGGAATGCCCCAGTGGTTCGTATCCGGCCTCTCGAATGAGAGCGAGATTCGTGTCCAGATCGGTGATCGCCGGGTCTTCCTCGCGCCACCACCGCTCGATCTCTGGCGGAGGATCCGGCCGCAACCAACAGACCTCTGACACTGCGACCTGGCCATCAGGTGCGAGCTGCGACTTCCAGGACGAGAGTCCCTTGGCAAACCCAATGTTGTAGATGGCTCCTTCGGACCAGATCAGATCAAAAGTCTCGTTGGGGAAGTCCAGGGCGGCCATGTCCATACAGACCGTACGCACCTGTTCGCCGAGACCTCGTGTATTCGCCTCTTTTTGAAGCCGCTCCAAGAAGGGAGCGTGGCTGTCCACGGCGGTGATCCGGCCCGACGAGATCTCAGCCAGGTCGAGAGTCTGGCGGCCATTGCCGCACCCCACGTCCAAAATGCGAGGTTCGGTTGGCAGCGTCAGTGATCGATATGCCCGCTGCGTTGCGGCCTTCTGGCCAGGGCCGAGTCGTGGCATCCCGTCGAACGCCTCGAAGAAAACTTCCATGGCGCGACCCTCGTCCATAGCGGTCCTTTCGTCGCCCACGTAGACCGCAGGCAAGGTGTCGCGTAGCGTTATCTTGCGCGTGTCCATCGCATTGGTGAAGGCCGTCCTACAACAGATCGCCGCGGCCGTGTAGGCGAATGCTCCAGGGCGCAGTCTGGCTGGAGGCGGGGTGTGAACGCGCTGCCCAACGGCCCGCAATCACGGGTTCTTTGAAGTGGCGCGCCCGGCAGGACTCGAACCTGCGACTTTCGGCTTAGAAGGCCGATGCTCTATCCAGCTGAGCTACGGGCGCGTAGCGACTCCCGCGGCGCAACGGACACGACGTCCGCCGCCCACGCCGGTGTGTTGGTACACGGGGTTGCCCCCTTCGTCAACGCGGCGCGCCGATCTAATCGTCAAAGGCCGCGGCCAAGGCTGAGCGCACGGTGTCGGCGGCTGCCTGGCTCGGCATGGTGACCTGCAAGCGCGGCTCGCTCTGCATCGCGGCCCCGGCGGCCCACCGGGCGTTGTCATTGCCCGCCCAGGCTCGTCGCGCGATGCCGTTGTTGACGTCCCAGTGGAGCATCGCCGCGAGGCGTCGGTCGGCGTCGGCGGTGCCGTCGAGCAAGATGCCGAAGCCACCGTTGATCACTTCACCCCAGCCCACGCCGCCGCCGTTGTGCAAACTGACCCAGGTGGCGCCGCGGAAGCTGTCACCGATGACGTTCTGCACCGCCATGTCGGCGCACTTGAAACTGCCGTCCCGGATGTTGGCGGTCTCCCGGTAGGGGGAGTCGGTGCCGGAGGTGTCGTGGTGATCGCGGCCGAGCACCACCGGGGCACGCACCGCGCCGCTCTGGATGGCGTCGTTGAAGGCCCGCGCGATGCGGATACGGCCCTCGGCGTTGGCGTAGAGAATTCGCGCCTGGGAGCCTACCACCAGTTGATTTGATCCGGCCTGTTCGATCCAGAGTCGGTTGTCGCGCAGCTGCTGTTGGATCTCGGGCGGCGCCTCCGCGGCCATCGCCTCCAATACCTCGGCGGCCAGGCGGTCGGTGGTCTTCAAATCATCGGCTTCACCGCTGGTGCAGACCCAGCGAAAGGGACCAAACCCGAGGTCGAAGCACATCGGGCCCATGATGTCCTCGACGTAGGACGGATAGGTGAAGGTGCCATCCGGGTTGGTGATCCCGGCGGCGCCGGCTCGGCTCGCCTCCAACAGGAAGGCGTTGCCGTAGTCCCAAAAGTGCATGCCCTGTTCGTTGGTCATCCTCTGGATGGCGGCCACTTGCCGCCGCAACGACGCGTGCACCGCCTCCTTGAAACCGGCCGGGTCGCGCACCATGAGATCGTTGGCCTGCTCGAGGGTGTAGCCCACCGGGTAGTAGCCGCCGGTGAACGGCGCGTGCAGGGATGTCTGGTCCGAGCCGAGCTCTACCTTGACGCCCGCCTCGGCCAAGCGCTCCCACAGGTCCACGACGTTGCCGAGGTAGGCCAGGGAGAGCGGCGACCTAGCGGCGCGGGCTTTCTCCACCCGGGCGAGCACCTCGTCGAGGTCGTCTGACACCTCTTGGACCCAACCCTGGGAGCGCTGGCGCTCCACCACCTTCGGATTGATCTCCGCCACTAGCCCGATGGCGCCGGTGATGACGGCGGCCTTGGCCTGGGCCCCGCTCATCCCCCCGAGGCCAGAGGTGACGAAGACCGTGCCGCCGAGGTTGCCTTCGGCGTCGAGGCCGAGGTAACGGCGCGCGGCGTTGAGCAGAGTGATCGTGGTGCCGTGCACGATCCCCTGGGGGCCGATGTACATGAAGCTGCCCGCGGTCATCTGGCCGTACATGGTCACGCCGAGGGCGGCCATGCGGTTGTAGTCGTCGCCGCTCGAATAGTTGGGAATCACCATGCCGTTGGTGATCACCACCCGCGGCGCGTCCCGGTGCGAGGGGAATAGGCCGAGGGGGTGGCCGGAGTACATGGCCAGGGTCTGCTCCTCGCTCATCTGCGAGAGGTAGCGCATGGTCAACAGGTACTGCGCCCAGTTCTGGAAGACGGTGCCGTTGCCGCCGTAGGTGATCAACTCGTGGGGATGCTGCGCCACCTGGGGGTCCAGGTTGTTGGTGATCATCAACATGATGGCCGCCGCCTGCTGGCACTGCGCCGGGTACTCGCCGATCGGGCGGGCGTGCATCGGGTAGGTCGGCCGGAAGCGACGCATGTAGATGCGGCCGTCCGTGGCCAGCTCCTGCGCGAGCTCCGTGGCTAGCTCGCCGTGCAGGGCCGGTGGGAAATAGCGCAGGGCATTGGCCACCGCCAACTCGCGCTCGGCGGCGCTGAGTACCTGCGGCCGCGCCGGTGCGTGGTTGATTCCTGGCTCCTCCGGCGGCATCTCCGGCAGATGGTCCGGGATGCCAGCGGCGACTTGGTCTCGAAAGTTGTCGGTCATCGGGGCGGAGTTAAGCGCCGGTCCGCTCGGGCGTCAAGCGGTAGACATCAGGCGACCGACATCAGGCGACGGACATCAGGCGACGGACATCAGGCGACGGGAGGCGGTTGGCGCCGCGCCCTGGACTTCGCGTCGACTGCGCTTACGGTAGGGGAGGGCGCGGGAGGCG
>JAUUZB010000371.1 GCA_030590185.1 Deltaproteobacteria bacterium | reverse complement strand
GGCTCCAGGTGATCCGGTCGCGGCTGAGCAGGGCGAGTTCGTGGGGCCGGCAACCCAGGCCGAGCTCGGCGCCTTCGTTGATGCCGGCGGCGAAGGCCTCCATCATGGCCCGCACGTCCGGGTCGAGGGCAGCAACGTGGGCGGCGGCATCCCGCGTGAAACCAACCCGGCGCGAGAGGCGGTCCACGGGCAGGCCGCGCTTGCCGATCAACTCCGCGAGGCGGCCACGGCACACCCGCAGGAAGAGGTCGAGCTGGAAAGTGCGGTCCTGACCTTGGCAAAAGCCGAGGGCGTACCAGGCATCTTCGTTGGTCTCCGCCTCGATGTGGGGGATCGCCCAGCGATCCCGGCGGATGCGGATGGATTTCTTCGCTCCGGCGATCGAGAGCTGGCCGTCGTAGCGGGGTAGGCGTTCACCGAGGGCGCTGCGTAGGAGTTGGCGGGGGATGTTCATGGGATTCTCCGGTCGGGAGGCCGAGTCCGCTTGGCAACGTAGGGTGCCGTCGGTCTCTATCGGTCAACCGCGCTGGATCGCAACCGGCGGATACTCTTTGAAAGGGCGCTTTTGAGGTGGAGCTCTCCGGATTCCTCAGAGAATCATCAGCCACAAGACGATCCCGGCCGCGATCGCCACAGCGACGGCGAGAGCGATGTACTGGCGGCGGCGCCTCCCGTAGATCCCCGCCACCTCGAGCACCGTGGCCGTAGCGCGCCCCGCCCTTTCCTCGAGGTACTCCTCCCGAGATTTCCCTTGGTGCCGGCGGCGCACGGTGACCGGCGTTCCGATCAGGGCCGCGGTGGCGTCATGCTCTTTGTCGTCCCCCATGGCATCATTCTATCCGTAGTCGCTGGTATCTGAGAACCAGGAAAGTACCCGGTCCGCTTCGACCGCCGTCATCCAACCTTGGCAGCTCGCTTCGCACACGCCTGCCCGCTGTCAGCGCAGCTGCAGCCATCTCCGCTACCTCCCTCGCCCCCCCGGCACCCCCCCCCGCAGAGGCCGGCCAATCAGTAACGTGCCCATGGCCAACATCGACATCGCGCCCGCGACGAGCAAGACAGTGAGCAGAAGAGTGATCATGGTTGTCGTCTCTCGTAGATAGATAGAGCCTCGAGCGCCGGCGAAGCAACCTCCCGAAAGTCGCCGGATTCCCCCCGCACCAAGAACAAAGCCGCGATCCCACGTTCCTCCGCCACGACCGGCCCCTGCTCCGGCCCGAGCACGTTCAACGCCGTCGCCCAAGCATCTGCCACCACGCACCGCTCGTGCACCACCGTCACCGAAGCGAGCCGATGCGCAATCGGCCGCCCGCTGCGGGGATCGATGGTGTGGGAGATCCGCCGACCCTCAACCTCCCGAAAATTGCGATAGTCGCCAGATGTCGCCAGCGCCCGCCCCGCCAGCGCCACGACGAGATGCACGGAACGCCCGTTCGGATCCGGCCGCTCGATGCCAATCTGCCACGGCTCCCCCCGCTCGTTGTGCCCCGCCGTGCGCACCTCACCCCCCACCTCCACCATGAAGCCGCGTGAGCCGAGCGCCCGCAACGCCTCGGCGGCCCGGTCCACGGCGTACCCCTTGGCAATAGCCGAGAGATCGACATCGATCTCTGGGTGCGTCTTGGTCAGCGTGGAGGCGCCAGTATCAACCGCGAGCTTTTCGTACCCGATCCGTTCACGCAGAGCCGCGAGAGCCTCCGCACTCGGCGGCTCCGGCTCAGCCCCCGCACCGAACCCCCACGCCCGCACCAGCGGCCCCACCGTGACGTCAAAGGCTCCGTCACTAGCGACACTCACCTCCCGCGCAACCGCCACCACCTCCGCGGTCTCGGCCGACACCGCGAACGGCTCCACCCCCCGAGCCCGGTTGAACCGACTAACCTCCGACCCCGGCCGGTAGGTCGACATGCGTTCATCCACAAGATCTAACGCCTCGCGCACCACCTGCGCAGCGCGCTCCGTGTCCGGCAAAAACCCGCCATGGGTGCTGAGCTTGACCGTATAGGTGGTCCCCATCACCGCGCCGCCAAAGGCCACCGCGGAGCTCGGCCCGGTTGGCGTCTCCGTCTCCGGATCCTGCAACAGCCGCCAGGCCGCCAGGCCCACGAAGACCACGAGCACGATCAGCCAACGTCGACTGACGAGCTGATTCGCGCCAGCGCTCACGATCCCGCCATCACCCAAAGTCGTCGAAGAGGATGTTCTCTTTTTCGACCCCGAGCTCATCCAGCAGCTCAAAGCAGGCAGCGTTCATCATCGGCGGGCCGCACAGATAGTACTCGCACTCCTCGGGGGCCTCGTGCTTGCCGAGATACTCGTCGTGGAGAACCTGATGGATAAACCCGACCAACCCCTCCCAGTTGTCCTCGGGCAGCGGGTCGCTCAAGGCCAGGTGCCACTTGAAGTTCGGATTTTCCGCCTGAATCTGATCAAAGTGCTCGACGTAGAACGCCTCGCGCAGCGACCGGGCGCCGTACCAATAGGTGACCTTGCGCTTGGTCCCCAGCCGCTTGAACAGGTCGAAGATGTGCGAGCGCATCGGCGCCATGCCCGCGCCGCCGCCGATGAAGACCATCTCGTTGTCGGTGTCCCGGGCGAAGAACTCGCCGTAGGGCCCGGAGATCACCACCTCATCCCCCGGCTGGAGGTTGAAGATATACGAGGACATCTTGCCCGGCGGGGTGCCCTCGGGCGCATCCGGCGGAGGCGACGCGATGCGCACGTTGAGCATGATGATGTCTTTTTCCTCGGGGTAGCTCGCCATCGAATAGGCGCGGGTGACCGGCTCGTCGACCTTAGAGACGTAGCGCCACATGTTGTAGGTGTCCCAGTCGCCGCGGTACTCCTCGTCGATCTTGAAGTCTTTATAATTGACGACGTGGGGCGGCGCCTCGATCTGAATGTAGCCGCCGGCACGGAACGGGACCTCCTCCCCATCGGGGATCTCGATCACCAGCTCCTTAATAAAGGTAGCGACGTTGTCGTTGGAGCGTACCTTGCAAGTCCAACGCTTGACGCTGAAGACCTCCTCCGACACGCGGATCTTCATGTCCCCCTTGACCTTGACCTGGCAGGCGAGCCGCACCCCTTCGCGGGCCTCGCCGCGGTTGACGTGGGCCTCCTCGGTGGGCAGCAGGCCGCCGCCCCCCTCGGTGACAACGACCTTGCAAACCCCGCAGGTGCCCTTGCCGCCACAGGCGCTCGGCAGGAAGATCTTGTGCTCGAGCAGGGAGTTGAGCAGCGTGCTACCGGCCGCGGTCGTGAGGTCGTTACTCGGATCGTCGTTGATCCCGATGGTGACGCTCGAGGTGTTGACCAGCCGCGACTTGGCGAGCAGCAGGACCACCACCAGCGTCAAGACCACCGCTGGAAACATGATGATGCCTAGGATCAGCGTTTGCACTACGGCCTCCTAGAGCTGGATCCCGCTGAAGACCATAAAACCAATGGCCATCAACCCGGTGATGATGAAGGTGACGCCCAGGCCGCGCAGGCCCTTGGGAACATTGGAGTAGCGCAACTTCTCGCGAATGGCCGCGAGCGCCACGATGGCGAGGGCAAAGCCAATCCCCGAGCCGAGCCCGAAGACGGTGCTCTCCGCCAGGGTGTAGTCACGCTCCACCATGAACAGCGACGCGCCGAGGATGGCGCAGTTCACCGCGATCAACGGCAGGAACACCCCGAGCGAGGCGTAGAGCCGCGGCGCATACTTGTCGATGATCATCTCGACGATTTGCACCATGGCCGCGATGGTGCCGATGAAGCTCAAGAAGTTCAGAAAGGAGAGATCCACCGTGGCCATGCTCGGGTGCGCCCAGGCCAGGGCGCCCTCGCGGAGCATGTAGGTGTAGATCAGGTTGTTGACCGGGGCGGTGATCGCCAGCACGAAGACCACCGCCGCGCCGAGGCCAAAGGCGGTGTCGACCTTACGGGAGACGGCCAGGAACGAGCACATGCCCAAAAAGAAGGCCAGGGCCATGTTCTCGACGAAGATCGCCTTGATGCCCAGGCTCAGGAAATGTTCCAACATCAGTCGGCCTCCTGCAGCTCGGGCTTCCAGGTGCGTACCGCCCAGATCAACAGGCCGATGACGAAGAAGGCCCCTGGCGCCAGCACCATCAAGCCGTTCGGGTTGTACCAACCCCCCTCGGTGGTCAAGCGCAGCACTTCGATGCCGAAGATCTTCCCGGAGCCGAGCAGCTCACGGAAGAATCCGGTAACGACCAGGAGCAGGCCGTAGCCGAAGCCGTTGCCGATCCCATCGATGACGCTCAGGTAGGGACCGTTCTGCATGGCGAAGGCCTCGGCCCGCCCCATGACGATACAGTTGGTGATGATCAACCCGACGAAGACCGACAGCTGTTTGGAGATGTCGTAGACGTAGGCCTTGAGGATTTGGTCGGTGACGATCACCAGCGAGGCGATGATCGTCAGTTGCACGATGATGCGAATCGCCGGCGGGATCTGGTTGCGGATCAAGCTGACCGACAGGTTCGACAGGGCCATCACCCCGATCACCGCCGCCGCCATGACCAGCGAGGTGTCGAGCTTGGTGGTGACCGCCAGGGCGGAGCAGATGCCGAGCACCTGCACCGTGATCGGATTGTTGTCGACCAAGGGGTCGAGCAGCGCTTCTCTCGACGTGGTCATCCTAAACTCCTCGCGCCCGCAGTTGACTGAGGTAGGGGCCGAAGCCGTTCTCCCCGAGCCAGAACTGCAACAGGTGGGTCACCCCCCGGGCGGTGATGGTGGCACCGGAAATGCCGTCGACCCTGAAGGGCGCCTCCGCGGCCGGTCCCGCCGCACCCTTGATCACCTCGATGGCCGGCTCCCCCTGGGCATCAAAGGCCTTGCGGCCCGGCCACAACGCCAGCCAACGCGGGTTCTCGATCTCGCCGCCGAGGCCCGGGGTTTCGCCGTGCTCGTAAAACGTCAGACCGGCGATGGTCTGCACGTCTTGGGAGAAGGCGATGAAGCCGTACATGGTCGACCACAGCCCCTTGCCCTCCACCGGCAGGATGATCTTCAACACCTCGTCGCCGTCCTTCTCGAGGTAAACGGTGGCATGGATTGGGAGGCGCCGGACCTTGGCGGCGTTGGCAGGAGCAATCCGGCTCATTGCTGGATCGCGGGTCGCCTTGCGCTGGTCAAAGGTCTTGGCGTCGATGCTCGGCACATAGGCGCCGGTCTTCAGCTCCACCACCCGTGCTTCTATTTTCTCCTCAAAGGTCGAGCGGATCTTGGCGGCCGGCCAGGTCCCATCGGTGGGCAGGAGCCCGGCCACCGCCAGGATCTTCTTCTGGCGATCGAGCCGAGCGTTGGCCACCTGCCGGTCCTTGAGACCGACCGCGGCGCCGGCCACGAACACCGAGCAGACCAGGCAGACCAAGAGCGCGAAGACGAGGGTGTAGC
>JAUUZB010001059.1 GCA_030590185.1 Deltaproteobacteria bacterium | reverse complement strand
GGGCAAGAGCTTCCGCAACGAGATCACGGTGGAGCACTTCATCTTCCGCTCCTGCGAGTTCGAGCAGATGGAGATGGAGTTCTTCGTCGAGCCGGGCACCCAGGGGGAGTGGCTCGAATACTGGAGCAAGGCGCGGCTGGAGTGGTGGCAGGCGCTGGCCAATCATCCGGAGCGCTTCCGGCTGCGGGCCCATGACGAAGATGAGCTCGCCCACTACGCCGACCGCTGCTTCGACATCGAGTACGAGTACCCGTGGGGCTGGGATGAGCTCGAGGGGGTCGCGAGCCGCACCAATTATGATCTCGGCAAGCACCAGGAACATTCCGGTCAGAAGCTCAGCTACTTCGATCCCCAAAAGCCCGATCCAGAGACCGGCAAGAATGGTTGGCGGTACCTGCCGTACGTCATCGAGCCCGCCGCCGGTGCCACCCGCGGGGTGTTGGCCTTTCTACTCGACGCCTACAGCGAGGAGACGGTGCCGGACGCCAAGGGCAAGGAGACGACCCGGGTGGTGCTCAAGCTCCACCCGCGCCTCGCGCCGGTCAAGGTCGCGGTGCTGCCCTTGGTCAAGAAGGATGGCATGCCGGAGATCGCGCGGGACCTGGTCAAGCGCTTCTTCGACGCCGGGATCAACGCCCGCTACGACGAGCAGCACGCCATCGGCAAACGTTACCGCCGCCATGATGAGGCGGGCACGCCCTATTGTCTGACCATCGATGGGCAGACCCGGGAGGATAATACGGTGACGATCCGGGATCGGGACACCATGAAGCAGGACCGGATCTCAGTCGACGAGGCGTTGGAGGTGGTGGCAGAGCGTTTGGCCGGGTGACGGCCCCTCGGCCGGGGAAAAAGACGGACCGAATCGAGCCAGCCGCCCGATAACCAATCCGAGCCCAGTGCGCCCAGGGGTGGAGATCCCTGGGGCGACGGATTAGGATCGGAGCTGGAACGAGCCATGGTCAGCGGAGCGGTCGACACCCTGCAGGCGAACTACGGCGGGCGGATCCCGACCGATGAAGCCGAGGCGCTCCACGCCCTCGACCAGAGTCCCCTTGCGCCGAGCGACCCGACTGCCAAGGCCAACCTGCGCGAGGCGGTGCTCGCGCATCTCGGTGAGCGGATCGATGGGCTCCGGGCCGCCTTTGAAGCCACCACCGCCCATGCTCGAGCGAATGCGACCGAGCACCGGGCCGCCGGGGGGCAGCTCGCCGCCAGGTTGCAGGCCAACGCCAGTGCCAACGCCGATGCCAACGCCAACGTCAACGTCAACGTCAACGTCAACGCCAGTGTCAGTGTGCCCTCGGCAGCCACTAAGGCACCGAAGCTGCAGCGGGCGATCTCCGAGGCGAGGGTACGAGAGCTCTACGACATCATGGCCGCGGCGCCGGACATCCCGCACCACTTCGTGGATGACGGCTGCATGTTCCGGGCCCACGTCATCGCCAAGCGTCTCGAGGAAGCCGGGGTGTTCAGCGAGAAGATCATCCACCAGACCACCGGCGGGGATCTCAAGATCAACTCGGACAAGGCGGCCATCGGCTTCACCCTCGCCATGTTTCACATCGCCACCGCCGTGTACGTCAAAACCGAAGGCGGTTCGATCGAGCGCCGAGTGATCGACCCCTCCCTGTGCGATGGCCCGGCCACGCCGGAGCTGTGGGCGAGTCACATGGAGGCGGTGGGGGGCGCGGACTGTGTCACCAGCTACGCACCGCGCTTCTGCCTGATGCCCTACGACCGGGAGAATCCACCCACCACCTGGAAGCAGCGGGACCTCGACGACGCCCGCGAATGGAACGTCACCTACAAAGAAGTCCAGCAGCACATGATCGACGCGAACTTCTACGACCACTTGAAAGAGCTGGTGGCGGATCCGCCCGGGGGCTGAGGGTCGTGGTTGACCTCGAGAAATTGCCGTTGCGATCCCCGGTGCGGGAGCTGCGGCCGGAGCAGGGGCGCACCCTGGTCATTTTTGCGCGGCTCGCGGCGATCTACTACCTGCCGGATGATCACCCGGACCAGGCGGCGCTCATGGCCGCGCTGCGGACCTCCCTCGAGAGTGGGGACGACATCGAGCTGACCTACGAGCTGGTGACCAAGAACATCGCCGGGCTCGTCTGACCCGCGCGACGCTTTTTCGAGCTGACCTAGGAGCTGGTGACCAAGAACGCCGGGCTCGCCTGAACCCCGCGCCGCTACTTCTTCTGCAGCGCCTCGACCTTGGCCCGGGCGCGCTTCTCGAGTTTTTTGTTGCCGGCGGCCTTGGCCGCCTTGACGAGCTCCCGCCACGCCTCGAGCACCGCTGGGTGGTCATCAGCGAACGTCTCTAGAATCGCGACCGCGGCTTTGTCCCCGCGCCGCCAGGCGATCTGGGCGGCCCGGAATGCAATCTGTGGTCGGTCGCCGAGCAACGCACGGGCCTTGGCGACCGCCTGCTCCGCCTCGTCGAGGCGGTCTAGCGCGATCAGGGTGCCGGCCGCACCCACCCAGGCGCTGGCGTCCTTGGGGTTCGCCCCGACCAGCATCTGGTAGTCGCCCAGAGCGCCCGCGAACTTCCCGAGCACCACCCGCAGCTGCGCCCGCAGGCGCACGGGACGGGGATCGGTCTTGCCCACGGTCACGGCGCGGTCGAGCAGGGTGAGCGCCTCCTCCGTGCGGCCCTGGGCGGCGCGTGTCTGGGCGAGGAACTGGATGGCGAGCCCGTGGTTTGGTTCGGCGTCGACCAGCGCTTGGAGGACCTCGGCGGCCGCGTCGAGTTGCCGGGCCTGTAGCAGCCCAAAGCCGAGGTCCAGGGCGAGCTGCGGTTCCTTGGGCATC
>JAUUZB010000433.1 GCA_030590185.1 Deltaproteobacteria bacterium | reverse complement strand
CCTGCCCGGCAGGCAGCCGGGTGCAGTACTTCACGGTCCAGGCCATCACTCAGGAGGAGATCAACGCCGAGGCCTGCCAGACCACCCTGGCCGCGGACTCCACGACCCGGAAGAACTGCAATCAGACCCTCACCGATTGGCAGGTCAGCACCTCCTACTCGATCCGCATCGACCCGGTTTGGCAATGCACCGATCCCAACGAGGTCTATTGCGACACCAACCGCCTAGACCTCAGGGAGGGCAAGACCTTCTACGGCGAAGAGGTCGCCCAGGCGGTGTTCAAGCCCCTCGATAACGAAATCGATGACGCCTTCCGCTACAAGACCAAGTTCCGCAACCGCACGGGCAAAAACATCGGCTTCGCGCCCCAGATGTGCATCCCGGGCTCGGACCAAATCCCCTACTGCTACGACCCACCCGCCATCGAAGAGATCCGCGACCGGGTCGACTGCGCCGCCCACATCTACACCACCTATTATGACGACCTGACGGTGGAGGCGAAGGGCATCCTGCGCGAGTTCCTGGTGCGCAGCTTCTCCTACGGCGAGGAGTTCGTCTTCGGAGTCGCGACGCCGATCATCCATGACGGCTTCGAGCGCCTCTACGCCGAGGTGCTGATCATGATGGGGGACGAGGCCTACACCTCGGCCTTCAAGTCGCGCTTCGATTTGGCTGGGGTCAGCCTCGCCTCCTTCCAGGGCTCCCTGTTCGAGCCAGACGGGATCAACCTCTCCGGCGGTGCCGGCTACGAGATGTTCAGTCTCTATCTCGCCGCCCAGTACTACCAGATGACCCTCGACCGCTTTTACAAGCTCAGCCCGGTGGTCTGGACCTCCATCGGCGAGCTGCCGCCGGGCCAGGGATACATCACCCAGGGCACGGTGAGCTCCTATTTCAATCGGCTCATCCGCGCCTCGGCGCAAAAGACCCGCACCTTCTCGGAGATCGCCAAGCGCTATCAGGGCTTCAATCGACCCGATCTGGCGCGTCTGGTGATCGAGCGCTCCTACACCTCCGCCTACCTCGAGATGATCATCCTGGCGCGCTTGATGCTCAAGGTGGTGGAGGCGGCCAGCTACGAGGACGTGGCGCAAATCGTCCACGAGGTGGAGATGGCCCAGCTCACCTACCGCATGGCGTTGTTGGACATGCGCAACGCCTACGCGGACATCTCCGACAACCTGACCTTCTTCGGCTATGCCCCGGACTACATCCCGTTCCCGGCGCTGACCCCCGACGACAACAACGCCTTTGAAAAGGTGATGGAACGCGCCATGCAAAAGGTCGAGATCGCGGCGGAGAAGGAAATCATCGCCCTCGAGGATGATCGCGCCTTTGAGACCGACGCGGCGCTCTTCCAGGCGGAGCTGGCGTCGATCACCGACGAGTACGAAGGTTCCCTCGGTGATATCTGTGGCACCTTCACCGTCGGGAGCGGGAGCGACATCGAAGTCTTCCCGGCGATCCCCAGGTACGCCCACCTCAATGAACGGGCCAGCCTCATCGGCGACCCCTGCGGCTTGATGGGCAACGGCGACCTGCACGACGGCATGGCGGAGCTCGAGATCGCCCAACTCGAGTTCGAGCAGGTCAAGCTGGCCCAGCGCAACCTCATCGCCTCCATCTATGACGCCAACTCCTTGATGCAGGAGCAGTGTGGGCGCATCCACGACTTCCTCACCTTCCGCATCGCCATGGGTCAGGTGATCACCGGCCTCGACGCTCTCATCCGCGGGTTGGATAACCTCATCGCCTACCTCGAACGAACGATGTCCTTCGTCCACGACTTGACCGACTACGCCGACTGCACGGTGGGTACGTCCAATAGCTGTCCCACCGCCGCCGCCGCCGCCACCTCTTACGCCGGCTTCGGCGGTATCATGATCATCGGCATCACCGTCATCGACGCGGCCCGTTGGGCCCTGGAGACCGTGGTGGCGGAGATGGAGGAGGCGATCGTCTATGTGGAGATCGAGCAGGAGTGCGTCGCCCTGAAGATCGACACCCGGTACCAGATCAAGGACTTCGCCCGGCAGGTCGCCGAGACCCATCTCGAGGCCCTCAAGGTGCAATACGGTGTGCAGCTCGCCATCTCCAACATTCAAAAGCTGCGCAACGAAGCCATCGGCCTGATGTCGGGGCAGACGGACACCATCGAGCTCGCGATCAACATCGAGGCGGCGCGCAATGATCCGAACGTTCGCATCTACCGCAACGACGCCATCATCACCGCCGACCGAACTTTCCACTCTGCCCTGCGTGAGGCCTACAAGGCCACCAAGGTCTACGAGTACTACACCAGCCAGAGCTACGCGGCCCTCGACAAGCTCTTCCTGATCCGCATGGTCAGCCACGGGGACTATTCCCTGGAGGGCTATCTGGCGGAGCTCGATGAGGCCTTCGTCGAATTCCAGGAGCTCTATGGCCTACCCGACACCCGGGTGGAGGTCCTCTCCCTGCGCGACGACATCCTCGGCATCCCCAAGCTCAGCGAAAACAGCGTCGCCCTAACGGAGCAGCAGCGCACCGCACTGCTGCGGGAGCGCCTCGCGGACGTGGCGTTACTCGACAACCGGGGTTACCTCACCATGCCGTTTTCCACTTACCTCGATCGGGTCTCACCGCTGACCCGCAACCACAAGGTTCTCTATATCGAGGGTGAGATCATCGGTGAGGACGTCGGCGATGATCTCGGGCGGCTTTATGTCCTGCAACGCGGCACCGGCGTGGTTCGTTCGGTCAGCGGTGACAAGGCCTTCTTCGCCTTCCCCAAGCGGACCGCGGTGGTGGATCCGTTCTTCAACGGCGAGCGGGTCTTCCCGGATGAGCTCTATCGCAACGAGCGACTCCGTGACCGGCCCCTGGTCAACACCGGTTGGGAGTTGGTGCTCAACACCAAGGATGAGTTCGTCAACGACGACATCTTGTTGAGCTCCCTGACCGACATTCGCCTCTACCTCTTCTACACCGACTTCACGGAGCTGTGATCGTCATGAAGAAGATCAATATCGCTGCATGCCTGGCGGTGGTCCTCGCGGCCGGCTGCACCAAGGAAGAGGATCCGGAGTGCACCGCGCCGGAGGTTTGGGACGAGGAGACCGAGGAGTGCCTCGAGCCGATCCCCAACTGCATCGCGGACGATGCGGACAGCATCCTGGGCGAATGCGAGGCCGAGAACCGTCAATGCGTAGCCTCCGCCGAGGACGCCGTTTGCGGCGGGTGCGCAGACGGCTTCCGTGAGAGCGCTGGCGAATGTGTGGTGGTGGTGACCTGCGCTAGCCTCGCCTGCGCCGGCGACCATCGCGTCTGTGTTCCGGCCGCCGCCCACGCTGACGCCTATTGTGGTAACTGCGACAGTGGTTACTTCGATGAAAACGGCACCTGCCTGCAGCCCAACTGCGGTGAGACCGGCACCCCCGGCTCGATCAAGCCAGGCTGCGACGACCTCTTCCGGGTGTGCAACGCCGCTGGCGACAGCGCCACGTGTGGCGAGTGTTTCGTAGGCTACGTGGCCGAGGATGACGCCTGTGTGCCGGCGATCCCCTGCGCCGATCTCGATTGCCTAGCGGCCAACCGGGAATGTAACGAGGCCGGTTCCCACAGCCACGCCGCCTGCGACCCGGGGTGCATGGCGAGCTTCGTGGAATCCAACGGCGTCTGCGTGCCGCAGGAGAGTGCGGTCTGCGATCCTGCCCCGGCGGACGGCAGCATCCTCGCCGACTGCGAAGCCGAGCACCGCTACTGTATCCTGGTGGATGCGGGCGCCCAGTGTGGGGATTGCCAGGATGGCTTCCTGGAGAACAACGAGTCCAGCGCCTGTGAGGTTCCAGTCACCTGCGCCGAGCTCAGCTGCGCCGCCGCCAACCGCGGCTGTG
Source organism: Deltaproteobacteria bacterium (assembly GCA_030590185.1). The sequence goes on along the minus strand of JAUUZB010000433.1, from coordinate 1,140 downwards.
AGGATGAGCCCAACGGTCACTGCACCGGCTGCGCCGCGGGCTACATCGAAAACGAGGACAGCGACGGGTGCCGGCCGGTCGTAACCTGCGCCGAGATCACCTGCGCCGATGGTGAAGAATGCGCCGACCCCACCGACAGCACCGACGCCTTTTGCCGGGTGGACTGCGGCCCCTACGCCCTGTGGGGCGGAACCCGTTGCGAGCCCTGCCCACCCTGCGACGCCACCGGCGAGGTCGACCGCTGGCCCTGGCCCACCCTCACCGGCGCCTGCATCTGTCAGACCGAGCCGGGCTACTACTACTCCCTGAGCGCCGATGTCGGACCCTTCGAATGCGATCGTGACGAGGACGGTTGGATGCGGGAGAGCGCCCGCATCTCCCTCGAATCCGACGACCCGGCCCTGCACACCAACGCCCGTTGTGCCCTGCGGACGATTGACAGGTTTGTGCTGCAAAACGAGGCAGGGGAGACCAGCGAGGTGTCCCTCGACGTCCCGCTGGATCTCTACGAGAGCGATCGCAACGACAACGACATCATCCTGAGCGCCATCTGGAACGCCAACGGCTACCCCGCCTACGGCCGACAGCTCGTCGCCGCCGAGCTCAATCGCCTTACCAAGCTCTGTCACGACCCCCGCATGGACTACAACGACAACGGCGTCGCGGACGTGGAGGAGTGGAGCATGCGGGATCTGGGTCCCAACATGCGCAGCGACCAAGGCCCCTTTAATGTTTTCGCCTACTACGCCGAGCTGCACAGCGGGTGGTACGAGGCCCCCGCCGCCGGTGACGACTACGGCTCTTACGTCATCGCAGAGAAGTCGCGGGTCGCCGACGCCACCGTCGCCATCGAGGACAGGGCGGCCCTGGATTACGGCCCCGATGACGGCGGTTATTGGCGCCGTTGCGGCCGCCAAAGGGATTCCCAATGGGAGCTGCAGTTCCCCCCCATCGGCATGGACTTCGCCGCCCTCTGGGAGGAGGGCTCCGGCTGGTCCGGCATGACCCACCACAGCCAGTTCAAGTGCCTGGTGGTGGATGAGGACCCGGACGCGTCCATCCCCACCGAGATGTCCCCCGCCACCATCGCCTCCTACGGCTACCGCTTGAACCGCTGCATCGCCGAGGGGGATGCGGTGG
>JAUUZB010000302.1 GCA_030590185.1 Deltaproteobacteria bacterium | reverse complement strand
GCCGGTCTTGGGCGGGCCGGAGATCTTTGAGCGCCTGCGGGATCGGGATCCCGGTCTCAGGATCCTGGTGGCCAGCGGATACGGCCTCGATGGTCGCGCCGAGGAGCTGGTGGCCGGCGGCAACGCCGGCTTTATCCAGAAGCCCTTCAAGCCCGCGGAGTTGTCGGAGAAGATGCGCGCCCTCCTCGACGCCGACCCCGACCTCGACGCCGACGCAGAGGCTTGAGGCTCAAGCGGTTCTGTATGGACCGTGATCGGCCAGGAAGCTCATCTCCTTCGCCACCTCGACGCGCTCGTGCGGCAGGAAGCGTTCGACCGCGGTGGCCAGGGCGGGGTGGCGCAGCCAATGGGCGCTGTGGCAGCGTGCCGGCAACAGGCCCCGTTTGAGCTTGTGCGCGCCCTGGGCGCCGGCCTCGAAGCGCGTCACCCCGTGCTCGAGGCACCAGGCGATCGGCTGATAGTAGCAGAGCTCAAAGTGCATGGCGCGCAGGGGCACCCGGGCGCCCCAATAGCGGCCAAAGAGTCCGTTGCCCTTGTGAAAGAAAAGGGCCGCGGCGTAGATCTCTGTGCCGAGGCTAGCGGAGGCGACCCGCACGCGGTGGGCGAGCTGCGTGCGGGCGTAGCTGAAGAAGTCCTGGGTGAGGTACGGGATAGCCCACTTGTCCGCGGTGTTGAGCCGGTAGAGCTCCGAGAGCGCCAGCCAATCGCTCGCCTCGAGCTCCGCGCCGGTGCGCAGCTCGATCCGTAGGCCGTGGGAGGCGGCCTCTCGACGTTCGCGGCGGATTTGCTTGCGGGCCCGTGAGCGCATGGCGCCGAGATAGTCGTCGAAGTTGCGCCAGCCGCCCGGGTTGGCCCAGTGGAACTGATAGTTGGCCCGGGTCTGGAAACCATGGTCCGCGGCGAGTTGTTGCTCCGGCTCGGTGACGAAGAGCAGGTGCGCCGAGGAGGCGTCGATCTCATCCGCCACTCGCCGCACACCGGCGAGCAAGGTGCGCCCGGCGTTGGCGCGTTGCGCTCGGTCGAGCAGTGGCGAGATCAGCAACCGCCGTCCGGTCACCGGCGTGAACGGCACGGCGGCGACGAGCTTTGGGAAGTACGGGATGCCGGCCTGCTCTGCGGCGTGGGCCCAACCCCAGTCGAAGATGTACTCACCGCGGGAGTCGTGTTTCTCGTAGAGCGGCATCGCCGCGACCAGGTCCGCACCGGAAAAGAGGACCAGGTGACGCGGCACCCACCCGGTGTTGGCCTCGCCCACCGAGCCGCTCAGCTCTAGACCGCGCAGGAAGGCGTGCTCGACGAACGGGTCGTCCTCGCCGACGAGGCGGTCCCAGGCTGGGGCATCGACCTCGCCGAGGTGATCGAGGACCCGGAGGGTGAGGGCGTCACGCATGACTGATGGGTAGGGTGCGCGTCCCTTGCTCCGTGGGCAAGGGGGATGGGATCCCCCGGCAGCTCAGGAGCCCTGCTCGTAGGCACCTCGATCGATGGCACGCCCGGCGCGATCGATCCCGTCTACCGATTCTCCGGCGGTGATGCTGGCGTCGAGGGTGGCGGGGTCCACGCCGGTGTCAATGCCGCCCGAGGCAACGTCGAGGTGGCTGTCGGTGTTGGACAGGAACAGCCCCCCACCGCCCACGAGCTCGTCGATGTCGATCAGCGAGTAGGTGCCGTCGCTGGCCGCGAAGTCGAAGAAGAGATCGGAGTGTCCGGTGACCGTCACGGCGTGGGCCGCAAAGGAAACCGGGACGTCCATGGCGCTGAGCCCAACGTCCGTATCGTCGGTGCGTCGCTGGGCCCGGAACAGGGGCGCTGGCTCTGCAAAGGCGACCGCAACATTGATGAACAGGGCTCCGTTGGTGGCAGCGATATCAAAGCCGGCTCGGGGCGCGTGGTCCCCGGTGCCGAGCAAGTGGCAGCTGAGGTTGACCAGGCGATTGCCGTAGGTGAGGGGCGTCGTGGAGGAGCTGCTGTTCCGTGGGCCGAGGGTGACGCAGGTCTCGAATTCGCCCCGGATGAGAACGTCCTGCACGAGCACGTCGTCGCCGATGATGATCGCCTTGGTCAGCCCGGAGCCGGCATTGACCGACTCGACGATCAAGCGACTGAGGGTGCGGCGTCCCAACGGCGACCAGTCCTCGACGCCCTCGATATAGATCGCCGTGTCATCCGCCTGTGCTTCGGAGTCGACCCGCAGGGTGAGATTCTCGATGCGAATCGACTCTCGACAGGAACTCAGCACGGTCAGGAGGCTGTCATGGGTGCCCCAGACTCCTCCTCGCTCGAGCAGCTCATCATCTTCGCCGGATACCAGGATCGTTTCATCCGGTGTTTGACCCATACCGATTAGATTGACCGGCCAGGAGATGACTCCGTTGCCGAGTATGGGTGTCGGGGTGGGATAGATCTCCACCGTGCCACCGGGCCAACTGCTCCAGATCGCCTCCTGGATGACGTTTCCAGAACCGGCGGTGACGTCGCAGGCCTGAGAGCCGCAGTTCCCGGCCCCAACCCGAATCGTCGAACGCCGCGGCAGGGTCAGGTCGGAGCGAACCTGGAGCGCCCCGGGGAAAACCTCGGTGGCGCCCGAGACGTCGATGCCATCGAGGCTGGTGCCGGCGGTCGTGGTGTTGAGCGACGAGGCCTGGCTCGAGTCGGCTAGAAAGCGCGGCTCCAGGGGGGACTCGATCTCGGCATCCGCCAGCTGGTTGCCCCGAACGTCGTTGAGCGTCCCGTCGAGGGTCGGGACCAAGTCAGCGAAGCCCTGCAGCAGGTTGTCGGTTAGTTCCAGGCCTTGGGTCCGGTCTGAGGCGATACCGAGATGATCCATCGACGTGAGGGCGAGGATCAGGTTGTGGGTCACGACCAGGTCGCGGGCACCGCGCAGGTCGAAGAACAGGCTACCGTACCCATCGCCGACACCGCCGCCGTTCTGGTAGATGATGATGGTATTGTGCGCCAAGCGACTCCTGTGTGCGCCGCGCAGATCGATGCCCCCTTCGTAGAAGCCGGCGATGAGACAGTGCCGAAGGGTGGTGTCGGGGCCGATGCGCAGGGGGGCGCCGATGCCATTGGAACCGAGGTGCTCCGGGGCGGTCGCAAACGCCACCACCCGCTCGATCCAATGATCCCGGGTGGCGTCGACCGGTTCGCCGTCGGGCCAGGCGTTGATTGCATGGCCGGTGCTGGCCCGGTTGACCAAGACCACATCCTCGATGCGGATGTGATCGCCGGTGAGGAGGATCACACCGTCGCTGCTATCCCCGACGATGACGATATCGCCGCGCGCCACCGAGTCCGCCGGTCGCAGCCAGGAGTCTCCGGGCAGCGCGAGGCTGTCGGTGTAATAGGCGGTACCGCCATTGTCGTCGTACATGATGAAAGTGGTGCCCGGAGCAACGTCCGTGTCGCGCAACGCCGTCGCGAAGGAGGTCTCGCTGCCGTCGACCACGTCACAGCCCGTGGCGCCGGTCCGCGGGCAACCCTCCGCTGTCAACCCCACGTGGATGGACGGGCCAGCGAAGACCTGTAGCCTGACCTCGATGGTCTCGGGGAGGAGCTCGTTGGCGGAGGCGAAGATCGTCACCGTGCCCGTGTGCTCACCGTGGGTGAGCCCGGTCGGGTCCACCGCCAAGGTGATCTCCATCTCCGATCCCACCGGCGCCGCCAAGGTGGCGCTGAGCCAGCTTGCATCGGAGTGAACGAGTAGGTCAGCGCCGCTCCCGGCATCCGGAACGTTGAGCACCGAGCCTAGATCGACGACGACGTCGGTGCGGACCCAATTGAGGTCGAAGGCGTTAGGCGTGGCGGTCAGGGCAGGTAGGGCGTCGATATCGATATCGTAGTCCGTCTCAACGAACCCCTGCCTGCCGCAGGCCGCGATCCCAAAGACCGCGAGTCCAACCAGGATACCGTGGCGATTCCTGATCATTACTCAGCATTCGAGCACGAAATGACGCGTTTCTCAACCAGGAGTCGTCGTGAGGACTCCGGGGCGCGACCCTATCCAAGGCGCGCTACCACCCGATCCAACAACACCCGCGCCACCTCGAGCTTGCTCATCACCGGCAACTCCGTAGCCCCGCCGCCCTTCTCGATGAACGTCACCGCGTTGGTGTCGACGCCAAACCCCGAGTCGGGCCGGGTTAGATCGTTGGCGACGATCAGGTCGAGCCCCTTGGCCTCGAGCTTGGCCTGAGCGTTTGAGACGAGGTTCTGGGTCTCGGCGGCAAACCCGACTACGACACAGTCACCTGTCGTGGCATTGAGTGTATTCAATATATCTGGTGTCGACTCCAGCCCAACGTCGAGCCCGCCGGTCCGGTCGGCCTTTTTGATCTTCGCCTCGGAGAAGTGTGCCGGCCGGTAGTCGGCCGGTGCCGCCGCCATCACCAGGGCGTCCACGTTGGCGATCCGTGCCTGGCATGCCTCGAGCATCTGTTGGGTCGTTTGCACCTCGACCCGCTCGACCCCCGGCGGCGCCGCCAGCGTTACCGGGCCGGAAACCAGGCAGACCTCAGCGCCCCGTCGTCGGGCCATCCGCGCCACCGCGTAGCCCATCTTCCCCGACGAGTGGTTGGAGATGAAGCGCACCGGGTCAAAGGCCTCCTGGGTGGGCCCGGCGGTGACCAGCAAGCGGCGCCCGGCCAGGTCCTTGGCGGTCAACGCGGCGAAGGCCGCCTCAGCGATCGCCTCCGGCTCGGCCATGCGACCGATGCCCTCGCGGCCCGAGGCCAGCGCGCCCGAAGTCGGCTCCACGATCCCGATGCCGCGTTCCTCGAGCACCCCGAGGTTGCGTTGGGTCGCGGGGTTCTCCCACATGCCGCTCTCCATGGCCGGCGCGATCAGGATCGGCGCGCGGGTGGCCAGGGCGATGGCGCCGAGGGGATCGTTGGCGCGCCCGATGGCGAGCCGGGCCATGGTGTCGGCGGTGCAGGGCGCGATCAAGACTAGGTCGGCGAGGTGCGCAACCTCCACGTGTCCGATCGCACCGCTTGGCAGATCTCTACCCTCCGCGCTCCACATCTCGGTGATCGCCGGCCGGGCACAGATCGCCGACAGGGTGACCGGTCCGATGAAGCGGGCGCCGCTCTTGGTGAACACCGGCCAGAGATCGCAGGGCGTGTCCGGATCACCGCTGAGCAGGCGCGCCAGAAAGGCGGCCTTGTAGGCGGCGATGCTGCCGGTGATGCCGAGGATGATTTGAGGAGGGCGGAGATTTGAATGGTCGGTCATGGCGTCAGTCATCCTTGATCAGATGGACCAGGTTGTCATCCTCATCCATGGACCAGACGTCGAGGTCACCGTCGTCGTCAGGGTCGCCGACCGCCATGAGCACAAAGGCAGTGCGGGTGACGCTCGGCTGGAGGTTCATGCCGCCCAGGGTCGACTCGGCCTGCATGCGCAAGAAGCTCGCGTCCTCGGCGCCGGTGCCGCCGGTCACCTCGGTCGGGCTCAGGTAGTAGAGATAGGTCGAGCGTCGCGGCGCCTGCCAACCGCACTCCTCAAAGGTCGTGCAGAACCGCCCGTTCGCTGCGGCAAAGCTGTGTTGGATTTCGGCGAGGTCGCGCAGGGCGATGCGTGCCTCAGCGCGCACGCCCTGCATGCTCAAGCCCTCGAAGCCGGGAAAACCGACCGAGGCCAGGGTAGCGAGCACGGCCACGTCGGTGACCAGGCTCCCGCTGGTCAGGATGGTGCGGGCCCGCCGACCGGCGCGGGTATTGGGCGCGTCGTGGGCCAGGGCGATCAGCTCATCGTAGGCCGCTTGGCTATGCCCCCCGACCTCGAGGGTCATGGCGTGCACGTAGCGCTCCCGCGCCGACTGCGCGGTGGTGCAGGCGGTGAGCGCCGGCAACGCCAGGAAGGCGAAAGGTGTGATCAGGGAGGCGATCGGGAGGCTCCGCGGGGTGAGCATCTCAGACCTCCGAGCCGAGCAGTTGAACCACGAGGAGGCTGCCCTCGAAGTCGGCGCTGAAGGCCAGGTCATAGAGCAGGGCCCAATGGAAACCCTCGAG
>JAUUZB010000697.1 GCA_030590185.1 Deltaproteobacteria bacterium | reverse complement strand
TCGAGCCCGGTGCCGAGTTGTTCTGGAGCCGAGAAGCCGTCTTCGCCGTCGAAGCGGTAGTCGTAGGAGGCTGCATCGCTCAGCGCGTAGGTGCCGTCCACAAGTGGTCCGAGCTTGATCCAAACGCTGCCGCGGCCAGCCTGGGCACCGAGGGCGCTCATGGCCAGATCATCATTGCCGTCGCCGTCCAGATCCCCCACCGCCACGGCGCGGCCGAGCAGGTCGCCGACGACATCCTCCTCGAAGCGAACGTGGGCCTCGATGTCGAGATCGATGTCGGGCCCGGCTGGAAGCTCGACGCCACCGAACAGGACGTATACCCGGCCTGGAAGGGGCGCACCGATGACGATGTCATCGACGCCGTCGTCGTTGAGATCGCCGCTGGCGAGGGAGGCGCCGACATTAGTGCCGCCGCCGAATAACCTACGGTCGTAGGTGGCGGCGTCGGTCAGGTCCTCGTTGATACCGGCCCCGGCGCCCAGCGGTGCGATCAGCAGGGCCGCCAGGGCGGCCATACCAAAGACAACACCTCGTCTCGTACCGGTCGCGCCCAAAGCTCATTCTCTCTGTGTTGGAGGAGGGTAGCACGCATGGTGCAGTGCCGCTAACCGCGCTACACTCCGGAGACTTCGGAGGCACGGCCCTGATGAGGCTCTCTTGGATCGCCAGCGGCTCGCTCCTCGTCACCGCGGCATGCACCTACGACTCGGTCGCGCCGGTTTCGATCACCTTTGCGGGTGCAATCAGCGTCGATCGCAGTCACGGGATCATGGCGGATGGCGTTGACCACGCGGTGCTAACCGTGACCGTCGAGGACTCCTTGGGCGACCCGGTCCCTGACTACACCGTGCGGTTTGCGGCCGAGCCACAGGGCTCCCTGGCCGCCACCGCCCTGCAACTAACCTCGGCCGAAACCGTCACCGACAGCGATGCGACCGCGACCGCGGCGTTGAGCTCGACCGCGGCGGGCGAGGTGTCGATCGTGGTCACCTTAGGTCCGGTGGGGGAGGAGACGATCTTAGCCGATCAACCGCTGGTGCGTTTTGTCACCGAGCGTGAGGAGACCCTCGAGCTGCGGCCCGGAGGACTCATCGTGGTTGGGGCATCACCCTACGCACTCGCCCTGGCTGACCTCGACGCCAACCCGGGGTTGGATCTGGTGACCGCCAACTGGGGTGGTGACGCGGTCGCGATCATCAACAACGCTGGCGGTATCTTCGGGGAGCCGCGAACCCTGGCGGCGCCAACCCGGCCACGGGACCTCGTCGTGGCTGACTTCGACGGCGACGGCATCCTCGATCTCACGGTGGCGCTCGCCGGCGCCGACCAACTGCTCACCTTCTTCGGCAGCGGCGACGGCTCCTTCGAGTCAACGCCCGTGGCGACGCCCACCGAGTCGTTCCCACGCGCCCTGGTCGTCGGCGACCTCACCGGCGACGGACGTTCGGATGTGGTCGTGGCGAATGCTAACGCAGCCAGCATCGAGCTGTTTGCGGGTTCGGGGCAGCGAGCCGACCCGCTGCAGTGGCGGCAGAGAGTTGGAGTCGGCCTGACGCCGAGTGACGTCGTGATGGCTGGCTTCGACGGCGACGAAGGCCTGGATCTCGCGGTTGCCTGCACCAGCTCCAACTCGGTCTCTTTGTTGCTGCAGAACCCGGACGGCGAGCTGGAGTCGGTACCCGCCATTGCCGCGACCGCGCCGGTGGCGCTCACGGCGGCTGATTTCGATGGTGATGGTCGGGCTGACCTCGTGATCGCCTCTGCCGACGGCGTGGCCGTTCACCTGCAAGGGGATGGCGGCCTAGGACCTCGGTCCGCGCTCGTCGCTACGGACACGACCCCCGGTGCCCTCGCCGTCGGGGATCTCAACAGCGACGGCCTGCTCGACCTCGCCGTCACCGATCTTGCCCCTCGAGGGGACGGCGGCTTTGCGACGGCGATCCTCCTCGGCACCGGCCAAGGTTCGTTTGACGGACGGGTCGAGGTGGCGACCGGCGACCGACCGGTCGCCCTCGCGATCGGTGATATCGACGGCGATGGTCGGGCCGATCTCGCGGTCGCGAGCTTCGGGTTGGGGACGGTGTCGATTCATCTCAGCGAATGAGCTTGGGTTGAGCTCAGCGTCATGCCGTTTTTGCACCGTACCCGAGTCATCGGCCTGTTGTGGAGCGCCGGCGCCGCCGCTTTCGTGGCCGGTTACTTGGTGCCGTACAAGATCGCGGCCGCAGAGGTGGGACCCGAGGGGTTTGTGTTGCCGATGCTGCTGTGCGCGGCCTTGATCAACACCGCCATCGATACGACCCGGCACTGGGGATCCAGCCAGGCTGCCCCGTGGCGATGGGACCGGCTCACGGCGGTGGTCGCCCTCTTGCTGGGCGCGAGCTCCGCCCTCGGGAACGAGGCCGCCTGCCGCGCCCTGGTGTGGATCGACCCCGGCTTGGTGTCGGTGAGCTTGCGTACCCAGGTGATCTTCGTCGCCCTCGGCGGCATGCTTCTGCTCGGGGAGCGGGTGAGTCTGCGGTTTTGGTTCGGGGCCGGGGTAGTGATCGGTGGCTTCGCCCTGCTCGGCTGGGTGCACGGCATGGAACGAGGAATCTCGATGACCGGGGTGGCCTGGGCGGTCACCGCCGCCGCCGGCTTCGCTGTCATGCAGGTGGTGGTCCGCCGGACCATCACGCGGATCAACCCGTTGCAGGTCAACACCCTGCGCCTGTGGTTGGCGGTGTTGCTGTTGCTGCTGTTGCCGGGACGGCTGGCGCCCGTCGCGGAGCTCGATCTGCGCCTCTGGTTGCTGGCCGGCACCGCCGCGCTCTTCGGGCCGGTGCTCAGTCGCCTGTGCTTGATGCAGGCGCTGCGGTACCTGCCGGCGGCCTACGCCACCCTGGCTCTGTTTGTGGCGCCGCTGTTTGCCTACGGACTCGCTGGCTTGGTGCTCGGCAGTTGGCCCGGATATTTGGAGCTCGCGGGCGGCGCCTTGATCCTCTTGGGAGTGGCGTTGCCAATTTTCGAGATAGCCCGCGCGCCTGCCGTGCCGGCAGAGAGCTCGTGAGTCCGATGACGAGCCCCTGTCCATGGCTGGGAGGCGTGTGCTAGTCGGCTCCGTACGCCTTTTTGTTTGCTGCCTCGTAGGGAGTCCAACCCCCATGGTCGCCACCCTCGCCGAGCTCCATCTGCACCTGGACGGCTCCCTGCGCCTGGAGACGGCCGAGGAGTTGGCAGCCCAGCACGGGCTCACCTTACCGGAGCGCCTCTTCTTCGTGCCCGGCATGGGGTTGCGGGCTGCCCTCGATCTGTTCGCGGCCTCCCTGGCGCTGCTCCAGCAGCCGAGCGCCGTGCGACGGGTCGCTGACGAGATGTGTCAGGACGCGGCGGCCGAGGGGATCGGCACCCTGGAGATCAGGTTTGCGCCGCAGCTCCACCGCCGCGCCAGCCTGCGCGCCATCGTGGACGCGGCCCTCGCTGGTATCGGCGGCCGCGCTGGCCTCATCCTGTGCGGTCTGTACGGTGAGTCGCCGGAGGTGCTCGACCGGCTGGTGACCATCGCCGCCGAACGACCCGGCGTCGTCGGCATCGATCTGGCCGGCGGCCCAACCCCTGAGCACACCTTCGGCCTCCTCGATTACGCCCCCGCCTTTCGGCGCGCCCGGGACCTCGGCCTCGGCCGCACGGTCCACGCCGGCGAGGGGCGGCCCCCCGAGGAGATCCGGCAGGCGGTGGAGACCCTCGGGGCGCAGCGCATCGGTCACGGCACCACGGTGCTCGAGGATCCAGCGGTGGTCGACCTGCTGCTCGAGCGCGGGGTCACCATCGAGGCCTGCCCGACCTCAAACGTGCACACCGGGGTGATCGACGCCGTGGTCGACC
>JAUUZB010000391.1 GCA_030590185.1 Deltaproteobacteria bacterium | reverse complement strand
GCTCACCTTCTGCGTACCGCGACTGGCCGCCTCGGACCCCTTCAGGGACAGGCCACGCTCCGGGTAGCCCGCGTCGAGCAGGATCTTGGCCGCGCCGCCGTTGGCCTCGAGGCGCAGGCGCTCGACCTTGGAGCGATGACCGTCGAACCAGAGCGCCACCGCTTGGTCGATGCACCGGCTGGCGAGCGGATAGTCGAGCCGACTCCCCACCCCCGGGGTCACCCGTTGGCGTTTGAGGATCCGGTTGGCCTGCTCCAGGATCGTCCCGCTCGCTTGCCAGAACTCCTCGCTGAATTGGGAGGTGTGCTCCGCCGGAACCAGCATGTCGTACGGCATGCACTCGACGAGGGAGAGGCAGAGCTCATCGGAGCCACGGGAGAAACGTGGTGGAATTTTTTCCCCCACCCCACGCACCCGACTGGCGCCAGCACCGGCGCCGAAGATCTCCTCGAAGGAGGCTCCGGGGCAAACACGATTCCAGTTTTCGACTTGAAACCTCAACCAGGCGTTCTCGATCCCCTGCTGGAGCAATTTGATCGTGGCGTTGCGCTCGCAGAAGATCAGAGTCTCCTCTCCGCGTTGGGCGGCGCCGACCACCTCGTGGATCACGTGTTGGACCTTTGGATGCGGGCTGCGCATGGCGCCGAGGACGGTGCTGACGGCCTTTTGGTAGGCGGTGGCCTGACGACGGCGCAGCTTGGCGCGCAGCGGCCGGCTGGCGCGCACCGCTTCGAAGGAGCTCGCCATGTTGATGTCGGTGTTGGCGGCGGTGGCCGCCGCCTGTCGGGCCTGATCCCCCCCGGCCTCTTCGAGCAGGAGCCGTTGGTAGAGCACCATCGGCAGCACAGCTTCTTCGTCGGCCAACAGGCGGCTCACTCGGGTGTCGCGGCGCTCGCGCTTGCCCGGCTTGAGGCTGCGCAGGGTCCACTGACGGAAGGAGGGTTGGACCTCCTTTTCCTTGAGCTCGATCAAACGCCAGGCCTGGAAGGCCATCAGGCGGACGTTCGGATCAATGATCCGTTCGAATTCTGGATCGCCCTTTTCCTTGGCCCGCGCGTACCAGTGGGCGAAATCGCGGGCCTGCTCGGCGTCGACATACCGCCAGCCGGCGCGGAAACGCTCGTAGGCCTCCTGGTAGGTGCGGACCGCGCTGAACAGGTGCTCGACGTCCGCCATGAAATCGGGTCGCGCGCTGCGGGCGCTGTCGAACAGCGTGAAGACCTGCTTGAGCTCATTGATGCCGAGCTGGAAGGGCGTGGCGGTGAGGAAGATCGCCTTCTCGTAGTTGCGTTTCAAGACCAACGCCACGGCCTGGGCGCGGACCGTCCACGGGTCCTTGAGCTTGTGGGCCTCGTCGACCACCAAGAGGTCGAAGCCGGGCATCAACGTGCGCACCACGTGGAAGCGTGCCCGGTCGAGGGCGCGACGAATCGTCATCGCTGAGTCGAAGGCCTCCAGGCCCTCCTCGTTGAGATCATCGAGGCCCCGAAAACCTCGGACCTCCGACGGCTGGCGGGCGAATGCTTGGTGGAGGCGTTTGCCCGCGAGCTCGTCGAGGCTGCGCCCGAGGAACTGCCGGCCCGGGGCCACCTGGACGCCGGCCTTTTGGATGCGCTTCTTGATGGTGCCGAGGCGGGCGCTCGAGATCCGGCGGTACTTTGCCCACAGGGCCAGCAAGAAGCCGCGCTCCTGGTGGGCGCGGGCACCGGAGAAGATCGACAGGGGCGCGAACACCACCCGGTGCTTGCGGGCGAGCTCCGGGAGGTCGCGCAGATCGTTGACCGTTGCGAACTCTTGCGTGTCGAAGGGATAGAAGCCGTACACGTTGAAGCGTTGGGCGGACCAAAACCACTGCTCGTTGAGCTCGCGGGTGGGGGTGACCACGATCACCCGCGCCTTGGGATTGTGCTCAAAGGTGCAAGCCAGCAGGCCGAGGGTCTGGAAGGTCTTGCCCATGCCGACCTCGTCGGCGAGCAGAACCCCCGGCTCCCGTTCGAGGATCTCGAGGGCCGCGAGGACCGTGTCCTCCTGCAGCTCGATCACCTCCTGACGAATGTGCTCTTCCTTGGCACGCGCCCCGAGGTTCAGGAACCGGCGCAGCCAACCCCGGGTACGCACATCGGGGCCGGGCATCGGCTTTGCTTTGAGGGGCTTTCTCGCCGGCGTTTTCTTCTTGGCGGGCTTCCTCTTTGCCGCGGGCTTCTTCGCCGCGGGCTTCTTTGTCACGGTGGGCTTCTTTTTCGCCGCGGGCTTCTTCTTCGCCGCGGGCTTCTTCTTCGCCGCGGGCTTCTTCTTCACCGCGGGCTTCTTCTTCGCCGCGGGCTTCTTCTTCGCCGCGGGCTTCTTCTTCACCGCGGGCTTCTTCTTCGCCGCGACCTTCTTTGTACCTTTGGCCATGGCTGAGCCTACTTGGTCCCTACCTTGTAGAACTTCTTGAGTACCGCGGTGGCCGGACCGGTCGGGGCAAACAATGCCAGGCGGTGGGTGAGCTCGGTGATGAAGGTATGGAGGGCAGCGCGCTTGGTTCGGCCGAGGGGGTCCTCGGAGAAATGCAGGGCCCGCAGCGCCCGCACCAGCTCGTGGCCGTAGACCCAGGCCTCACTGGCTCGCAGTTGCGGGTCCGCCTCGGCCTGCAGCAGGCGCTCGACGAATCGCCTCACGCCGACGGGGCCGTTGAGCGCGACGTCAAAGGCGCCGAGGCAGGCACCGGCGCTCTCCACCTCGGCCACTAGGGCGCCGAGGGCCCGGAATACGGTAGGTGGCCCGAGCTCCCCCCACGAGATTTCACTGTCGGCGATGTCGGTTTCGATCGGGCGTTGAAAGAAACCACCGGCGCGAAGGTGCACGAGTGCCGAGAAGCTCAGCTCACCCGCCGGCTCCTCAGCCAGGAGGTGCGAGAGGTTGATTACCCGGATCGGCACCGGCACGCTGACGTCGCCCGCCGCTGGGTTGATGACGCGCACTTCGGCGCAGCCGCGGTCGAGGTCGAAATCCGCGATCATGTTCCGCGTCGAACAGGTGCCGTCGAAGATCACCTCCTCCTGGTCCGCGGAGCGCACGTAGATCACCCGTCGCTGAGCCCGGCTAGTACGCCAGTGGAGGGTCAGGGATCGCTGCTGCGCATCGAAGACCGCGTCGTCGAGGCCGCTGTCGGGCACCGGCTCGAGGCTCGGGGCGTTGTTCGGCTCGAGGTAGAGATACTCCGGCGGGCCCGGGATCAGCTCGTCGTTGAGGTCCGCGAGGCAGAGGCTCTTATCCCGGGTGAGGTAGAGCCCGGCCTCGAGTAACGCCTCGGCCGGCAGGTGGCGGGGCGGGAAATTCGGTGCCCCGATCAACAGGTGGGTACGCTTGCGCTTGCCCTGCCGGGTGGCGACCAGGACGAGTTTAGAGTGCAACGGTCGCCGAAAGACCGCGCCCTGTGCGAGGCGAAGCTCCGGGAACAACCACCAGTCGACCACCGCCTTCTGGGCGAGCTGCTCGAGGGCGGCGGTGGGGCCGCTGCCAACGACCTCATCCACCGGCCACAGGCGTTGACTGGCGAGATCCTCCTCGAGGCTGCGCTTGCTGATTCGAACGCTGCGGCCACCGACCTGGCAGGTGACGTTCTTGCCTTCGACGGTCCGGGGCACCAACCAGGAGATCGTGCCCGCACCAACGGGACCCTCGATGTGTGCGCACACCTGCCCGAGCAGACCGTCGAGGCCAGCCTCGAGCGTCTCCGCATCCGTGGCCGGGGCCGTGACCGCGGGTGCCTCCCAGGGCAGGCCTACCTCGAATGGCACCTCGCCGGCGCGTCGCGTTTTGAGCCAGGTGAACAGCTGCTGGTAGAGGTCGGTCTCGGCGGAGGCGTCGTCCTCGCTGCGGCTCGCCACCATCACGCCGATGCGCTCGATCTTGGCTTTTTTCGGTATGCGCTGGAGAAACTGATCGAGCACCGAACCGTCGGGGTTGGTGGCCAGTAGCCAGGGTTGCTCCGGCTCGCGTCCCGGCTTCTTCACCAACAACGCCAACTGAGTGGTGAACCGCTCCCAGGTCTGACCGTGCACGCCGCAGGCGCCGATCAGGTCCCGGGCGCGATGCAGCAGGGCGGCGTCGGCGCGGTAGCTCAACTCCAGCCGCCCGAGCACCTCGGCGTTGCCGCCGTAGCCACCCTCGTTCAGGTTGTTGGAGCCGACCACCAGGCGCGCGTGATCCTCGAACAGCAGCAGAGACAGCTTGGGCTGGAAGTCGCGCTTGGAGCGCATCAGGATCAGGTCGTGGGGCAAACGCCGCCGGCCGCGAAAGCGTCTGGCGTCCATGGCCACGATCACCGGCGTCTCCCGCAGCCGACGTCGGCCCTCATCCAAGAAGCGCGCCGGGTCAGCCTGGGGATCGGTGTGGATCGGCAGCAGGTTGATCAGCACCGACTCGAAGAAGCGCAGGTCGCAATCGTGCGCCAAGAACACCGCGCCGAGGCACTTGCCCTCCGGTGGCCGCAGGTCGTCGAGGGGATCTTCGCGTGGGATCACGTCAGCATCCCCAAATCTCGCAGCAGCGCCGCCAGGACCTTCATGCGATAGCCCGGCGCCCATTCGGTGGCCTCGAGCCCGCGGCGTTCGTAGCCACCGTGGCGCAAAAAGACCGACTCCCCACGACGCCCGATCCACCCCTCGCGCCGACCGAGGATCCGTTGGGCCTGCTCGTGTAGGAACAGGATCGACTCAAAGGTGTGGTAGCGGTTCGAGGTGTTCATACGGCGCACCACCCGCTCGAAGTTGGCGCCGTGGGCGGGCAGGGCGCTGGCCCGCGACGGTTGTCCGAGGTGTCGCCAGCGGCTGGCGTTCTCCTCGAGGAGCGGGATCGCCTCGTCCGGCACCGCGGCCCGCACGCAGTCGCCCCACTCCGCCTCATCCCCACCGCTGAGCACCGCCTGATACATGCGATCGAAGATGGCGCGGAAGCTCATGCTCAGGTCACCGAAGGCGACCGCGTAGGCGGCCAGGCCGCGGAGATCACGGGAGGGGCGAGTGGTCCAGCGGTCGTCGTGGATGCCGACCAGGATCTCGCGGGTGTCGTCGACCCCGTCGCCGTGAGCAGCGGTGAGCGCCCGGGCGACCTCGTGCAGCACCCCGAGCTCCTTGCGCAACTGCGCCGCACCGAGCAACCGGAACCAGAGAAAGTTCTGGAGCTTCGGTCGCCCACGGATAGCGGCGAGGTCCGCGCGCTGGCCGATGGCGGTGACGGAGACGCGCCCCACCCGACTCGGCACGACGCGGTTGTGGGGGTCGAGGGCGCGCAACACGAACTCGTCGAAGGCTGC
>JAUUZB010000067.1 GCA_030590185.1 Deltaproteobacteria bacterium | reverse complement strand
GACCGTGATCGCCACCACCAGATAGATCGCCACTCCCATCACGTCGCAACCGGTGGTCACAAAGGGACCAGCGGCGATTGCCGGATCGATCCCGATCCGCATGAAGACCGCGGGCGCCGCCACCCCGACCAGGGAGGCGAGGGTCATGGAGGTCACCATCGAGAGTCCCAGGGCGAGGCCGAGGATCGGGCTGTCGTAGACGAGCTGCGCAAAGATGGCGACCAACAGGCCGGAGGTCGCGCCCATGATGATCCCAACCGTGAACTCGCGCAAAAAACTCCGCCCCAGGCTCCCGAGCTCGACCTTACCGATGGCCATGCCGCGGGTGATGATCATGGCCGACTGGGAGCCGACGTTGCCGCTCATCGCCATCACCACCGGCACGAAGGCGGCGAGCACGATGGTATCGGCCGGGATGTCGGAAAAGAGCGGCACGATCTGCGTGGTGATCAAGGAGCCGATCAAGCTGGTGATCAGCCAGGGCAGACGAAACAGCGCGATGCGCAGAAAGTCGCCGCTGTAGACCAGCTCCTCGGTGGAGGTACCGGCCATCGCCATGATGTCCTCGGAGGCCTCCTCCTCGAGGACGTCGTGCACGTCGTCGAAGGTGATGCGGCCGAGCAGCAGCCCGGCGTCATCCACCACCGGCAGGGTGGGGAGGTCGTATTTGATGAATAGCTGGGCGACCTCCTCCTGGTCGACGCCCACCGTCACCTGCGCCTCCACCGGCTCCCGGATCTCGGCTAGGGCAGTGTCCGGCGGTGAGAGCACCAAGTCCTCGAGGGCCACCGTGCCGAGCAGTCGCCCGATGGTATCGACGACGTAGATGTCGAAGACCTCCTCGAGATCCTGGCGGGCGGCGCGCACCGCCTCGATGGCATCGGTGACCTTGGCGCCCTCCTCGACCACGCAGACCTCGGTCTGCATGATCCCACCGGCGGTGTCCTCCGGGTAGGCGAGCAGGACCTCGATGTCGTCCTTGTCCTCGAGGGCGCTGAGCACCGCGGCGGTCTTCTCGTCCGGGAGGTCGGCGAGGACGTCGGTGGCGTCATCCGTCTCGAGCTCGTCGACCGCTTCGATCAGGCGCTCGGTGTTGAGCACCTCTCCGAGGGCCTCGACCTGGTGCTCCTCGAGGTGGGTGAGGACCTCGGCGAGCACCTCTGGGCTGAGGTGTCGCGTGACTTCGGTCCAGCGGCGCTCGTGCACGTAGTCGAAGAGCTCGGCCACGTCGGTCGGGTGGAGCAGGCGCACGTAGGCCTCGAGGGCGCTCTCGTTGCCCTCGTCGAACAGCTTCTTGATGTCGACGTCTTCCTCGACCATCGCGCCTCGCCCTACCACGTGGCCCCTTGCCCGCCAAACAGCCCGGTCCACGGCGGGTCCGGGGCCGACCTGCGTTTGCGCGGCTGAGGAATTATGCTAGGGGCGCGAGGCAGCACGATGGCCGGATGCCTGGACACCACCCCTAGCTATTTCACCGCCGCCCGGTTTTGAGCGATGCGCGAAGCCGGACGCCTCTGTGACCTGGAGCAGGCCCAAGGCCTGTCGGACTACCTACTCACCGAGGGGATCGACAACGAGGTCGAGAAACTCGGCGACGAGTGGGTGATCTGGATTTACCGGGAGGAGGAGCTCGAGCGCGCCCAGGCCGATCTCGCCACCTTCCAACGCGACCCACGCGCCAAGAAGTTCGGCGGCCGCGCCCGCCGAGCCGGGGCGATCCGCAAGGTGGAGGCCAAGGCAGAGAAACAGGCCGAGGAGAACTTCGTCGACGTGCGCCGCGGCTGGGTCGAGCAGGCCAAGACCTGGCGGCCGATCACCCTGGTCCTGATCGTCCTCTGCATGCTGGTCGCGGCCCTCACCGAACTCGGTGAGGCGACCGAGCCCGGCTCGGTGCTGCAGCACCTGACCATCGCGCCCTACTCCACCTCTGGAAACCTGGTCAGGTGGTTCGGCTTGACCGCGGTCACCGACGGGGAGGTCTGGCGGCTCCTGACCCCGATCTTCCTCCACTTCGGTATCGTGCACCTGGCATTCAACCTGTTGATGCTCTCCTGGATCGGTAACCAGGTGGAGTCACGGCGTGGGGCGGTGAAGCTGATCCTGTTCGTGATCGTGATCGCGCTCCCCTCCAACCTCGCGCAGTACCTCGCCTCGAGCCCCAACTTTGGCGGCATGTCCGGGGTGCTCTACGGCTTGCTCGCCTACGCCTACCTCAAGAGTCGCTACGAGCCGCAGCTCGGACTCCAGGTAAGCCGCAACACCATGCTCTTCATGCTCGGCTTGTTGTTGTTGGGCTTCACCGGCATGCTCAACTTCGCCAACGGCGCCCACCTGATCGGCCTGTTGATGGGCGGCGCCATCGCTGGCGTCCCGATCATCTGGCGCAACCTGAGGAGATAGGATGCCGCGGGCCTGGGAGACCGTTGCCAGCGTCGAGACCGCCGAGGGTCGGCTCGAGCTCAAGCGCCGTCCCCCCGGGGCCTTCTTGATCACGGTGGCCGGTCGGGTGCTCATGAACAGCGTCCAGAACCGCTCGGAGACCGCCTTGGCCGAGCTAGCCTGCGCTGACCTCGGTCCAGACCCCACCATCCTGATCGGCGGACTCGGCATGGGCCTCACCCTGCGGGCCGCCCTCGACCAGCTCGCGCCCCGAGCGCGCGTCATCGTGGCCGAGCTCACCCCGGCGGTCGTGGAGTGGTGCCGGGGGCCGCTCGCGGAGCTCACCGACGCGGCGGTGGAGGACCCGCGGGTCGACGTACAGATCACCGACGTGGCGAGCCTGATCGCGGGCGGCGAGGGGCGCTTCAACAGTATCCTGCTCGACCTCTACGAAGGTCCCCACGCCGCGACCCAGGGCCCCCGGGATCCATTCTACGGCGCCGCGGCCATCGGGCGCGCCCGGCGGGCGCTCAAACCGGGCGGCCTGTTCGCGGTCTGGTCCGAGGACCGCGACGCGGCCTGTGAAGAACGCATCGCGGCGGCGGGACTCGCCCTCGACATCCAACGCCCCGGCCGTGGTGGCCGGCGGCACGTCGTGTATCTGGCGCGGGCGGCGGTCTAGAAGATCACCACCATGGTCCCGATCGGCATCAGGTCGTAGGCCAGCGCGATGTCCCGGTTGTGCATGACGATGCAACCCCAACTCATCCCCCGCGGCCAGTCATCCTCCCATTCCTCGATCCAACCGTGGAAACCGATGGAGCCGCCGAGCTTGGTCTTGCCCAGGGTGGGTTGTCGTTCGGCCCAGGTCGCGGCGATGGTCTCGGCTTGCTCTGGGCTGACGAGGCCTCGACGGGCGCCCCAGGTCGCGTCATAACGGTTCGGATAGTTGATCTTCATCCAGTGACCACCGAAATACTCGCCGTACTCGCCGTCGAACGCACCGCGGTGGCGGCGGATCACGAAGTACATGCCCTTGGGTGTGCGCTCATCGCCGCGCCAACGCTTGCGGCCCTGTGCCTGGCCAAAGCCGAGCTGGTAATCAGCAACCTGCTCCCCGGCGCGATGCAGGCGCATGGCGTGGGTCTCGTGGTCGATGAGCACCAACTGGGGCTCGGCCTGGGGAACGAACAACCGACCGCGTTTGGCGATGAAGGCGCTTGGCTCGGCAAATCGTTGATTGAGCGCGGCCTCGTCACGGGGTGCTACGGCCGGGGCGTCGGTGATCGGCAGACTAGGATCCCAACGCAGCTCCAGATAGAGCGTCGCCGGTGCCGTGGGCAACACGGCGATCACCTGCCCGCGCCGAACCTGATCACCGACCCGCACCAAGAGGCGACCGAGGCCCGCGCTCACGGACCGGACCTCGAAGCGCTCGTGGTTCTCGTAGAACAGGTGCTCGATGACCACGGTGGTCCCCCGCTCCCCGGCGCTGTCTCCAGCGTACACGACCCGACCATGGGCGACCGCCATCACCGGCGCGGCCGCTGGGATGCGCCAGCTCTCGCCGCTCGCCAGGCCCTGGTCAGCCTTTGCGCCGAAGGCGACCCGCAGTTTTCGTCCCGCCTCGGCCACGGGGAAAACGAAACCGTCCGCCGGGGGGAACTCGTGGGCCAGGTAGACGGTGAAGGGATCGGCAGGCGCCGGCGTGGCCTGCGCCGTCGTGTGTTCGGTCTGCCCGAGGGGCAGCAACAACAGGATGGCCGCCAGGCCCTTGACTGCTCGCAGCACTGCACACACCTCCGTGACGCGGACGGGCCCACCGACCGTTGCCCCCGTTGGGTGAGATCAGAGCAAGGAGAGTGCCAGGCCCCACCGGCGCCCCAAGCGCTCGGATCAGGCAATCGGGCGGCGTTGTTCCCGACGGCGGGCCGTTGAGCGTAAAGTCGGCTTACGAACGGGCCGGCCAGGCATACAACGCCGCGTCGCCGCGTAGGCCCGGTCCGCGCCGGGTGGCGGTGGGCCGGCGGTCGCGGAACCAAAAAGTCAGGGCCACCACGGGCGTGCCCGCCCGCAGCTCGCGGTCGAGAAGGGCCGCGACCTCGGGCATCGGTCGGATCATGAGGTAGCAGGTCACCGCGTCGGCGTCGGCCAGGCTCAGGGCGTGGAAGCTTCCCCAGCGCACCTGGAGGTTCGGCTGCCAGCGGGCGCGCAAGCGGGCCACGGCCCAGACCAGCGGCGATATTTCGACCCCGATCACCTGCGCGCTCGGGAAAGCCCGCGCCAGGTCGATCGCCAGGGATCCCCAGCCGCACCCGAGCTCATAGATGCGGGCGCCCTCGGGCAAGCCGGCCTGGCGAAGCAACGCCACCACGTCCCTGGCCTCCGCCCGCTTGGCCGGGATCGGCGGTACGCCGGTGGCAAAATAGAGGGCGAGGATGGACCCACCAGCCAGCACGACCGCGGTCACGGCCACCGCCCCGAGAATCACGGTCCAGCTCATCAGCCCCGGGTCATAGCACCGACCGCCGAGCCGGGGCACGCCGCGGTCGAAACGGTAGCGGTAGCGGTTACGGTCACGGCAACGGCAACGGCGAAGGCAACGGTGGCGGTGTCCGCGGCCGTCGGGGTTTGACTACCGTCGCCTCGGCATCCGCTGAGCACTCTTCTTGACCGGATCGCCTCCGAAGCCGAGGGCATTCCAGTCGAGCCGCCCTTTGTCCCCGTGACAATCCAAACAACCCAGGGCGTTCTCCTTGGGGACCACCCCGTGGTTGATGGGCCAATGCATGCTGGTCGGGGCAAACCCGAAGGAACCACTGTAGTTGAGGCCGGAGGCTTTCATGCCTGCCACGGCCGCCTTCTGCCAATCAAAGCTCTTCCAATAGGCAGCCGTTTTGTCTTCGCCCGCCGGGAAGAGCTTGGGTGTGATGAAGATCCTGTTCTTGGTGTCGTAGATCTGTTTGCCCGTGTGCACCTTGAAAGGGAAGATCTTGGCATGGCGATCCCGAATGCTGCCCAGGGGCCAGTTTAGCTTCGTGACCTTGGCGGGATTGATCTTCTCACCGAGGGCGTAAGCGCCGCCGGTCCCATTGTACCAGGCATAGGTCGGAACCACCTTCTTGCCGAAGGTGAAGGCACCCTTCTTCTTGGCGTACGTCGGCTTGCCTAGATCATCCGTCGGGGCCTCCTTGTCCTGCCCGGCCTGCGACCAATCCCAGCTCATCTTGGTGGGGATGTCGCGGGCGAAGGTGGGGATGTGACAGGTTTGGCACGCCACGGATCCTCCATGTTGGTTCAGGACCGACTCGCCGTGGGGCTCCGCGTCGTGGCAGTTGGTGCAGGAGATCGGACTCATGCCACCCGGTGACACGACCATGGCATTGCCGCGGATCTGGTGCCCCTTGGTCTCGTGGCAGCCCTGGCAGGTCATGTCTTCGCCGTCGGCGCTCATGTGAACGTCGTGGGTCCGGGCGGGGGTGATCATGCCGGAGTCGATGTCGCCGTGCTTGATGTTGTTGCCGCCGCCGCCGTACCCGTGACAGACGATGCAGTTTTCTCGGCGCGTCTTGCCCACCTGCTGGGCGATCTTGCGCAGGTCCACCGGCTTTTTATCGAGCTCGCTGTTGCCGGTGAAACCCGCCGGCATGCCTGCTGCTGGGCCAGGTTTTTTATAGGTGCCGGTTTGGTCGTGGCAAACGAGACAGTCCACCCGCGAGGCGTCTGAGAAGTCGAAGCTGTCGTCTTTCCAACCGTAGCCGACGTGGCAGCTGGTGCAGCGCGGCCAATTTCCGGCCAGGGAAATGCAGAAGTTATTGAGAGTGTTCTTCTTACCGCGCATCACATCCTTGCCGCCGAGCCGCTGCTTGGCAGACCAGGTCCAGTGGCTCGATCGCATGACCTCCTTGGCGGCCTCGTCGTGGCATTCCAAACAAGACTCGGTGACCGCCATCGGCGTTGGGAAGGGTCCCTGGTTGTCGAGGTGCTCCGAGATGGGCGCGGCGGCCGCGAGGGTCGCGCAAAACAGAATCGGGGAGGAGGAGAGGATGGAGTACTGCATGGACTACCGCCTCGGCTGGGGGTTGAAGCTCGAGAGCTTCTACACCCCATCGAGGCGTTTTTTAACACAGCGATTCAGTAGGAGAATCAGGCAGGGCCGAGTCGAGCGCGGGGCAGGGCCTAGGAGCGCCGGCGGCGACGCGCCACCGCGAACAGGCTCAACAGACCGGCGAGCACCGACGGGGGCGCGGCCTGGCAGCCACCGAGCCCGTTGTCGACGCCGCAGTAGCCGATCTCTTCCGACTCCGCGTCGGACAGGTTACGGGCCACGCCGTCGAGGATGGCGCTCTCGACCATGTCGCCACCGGCATTGGTAGCGCCCATCGCCCAGCTCTCCCAACCCGGGGGCAAGCAGAAGGTCTGGACTTCCTCGGTCACGCAGGGATCCTCTTCGGGGGGAAGCGGAGCCGCATCGATGCCGGGCTCTGCGCCGCCGTCCTCGTCGGTATCGCGGCTGGTGGTGGAGCTGCTGATGCAGGTCGTCGTGCCGTAGGGCGAGTCGCAGCTCCAGTCGGCGAGGCAGTCGTTGTCGGTGTCGCAGGGGATTTCCTGGGGCTGGCACCAGGCCCCACCCGAGGGCTCGCAGAAACAATCCGGCTCGGTCGGCTCCTCCTCCGGGGACGGCGCCGGGTCGCAAACGCAGTCGCCGTCATCCGGACCGCAGACACAGACCTCGTCCGTGCCCCCGCCGCCGGTGCAGCCGCAGATCTCCTGGTCGACACAATCGAACCCCGGTCCGCAATCCCCGTCGAGCTCGCACGGGCCGATGTAGACCGGGACACAATAACTCTCGGTCACGGTCTCGCAGGGCTCGGGCTCCGGCATCGGCATCGGGTCCTCGTCGCATGGCCCCTCCGGCGGGCAGGCCCGGGTCGGCTCGAGCTCCCCACACTCGGTCATCTCAAAACCCTTGCAGACCAGATCCGGGCCGCAGTGCGCGTCAACGTCGCAGCGCGCCGGGATGCAGAAGCTATAGGCCACCGGCTCGCAGGCCGGCGCCTCACAATACTCACCCGGAGGGCAGGCGATGTCCGGGCAGGCCTCGGTGAGATAGGCCTCGCTGCACTCGAGCCCGAGATCGCAGTCAAAGTCACCCATGCAGTCGGCGCCAAGGCCGCCGGCGAGCACGGTTGCGGGCCCCATGGTCAATGCGGCCGCCATCACGATTCCTAAAGTGCTCTTTGACATCTCCGACCTCTCGGTTGTGCTTTCGCGTGGTCTTCGCGGGGATAGAAAGCACGAACCGTGCCGGACTTTTTATCAATGATTACAGTCAGATAGGAACCACACTCAGGCCGTGTGTCTACTATTGTCGACAGCTATTCGAGGGGTCGTCTGGGATACGAGACACCCGACCGTGGAGCCCGTGGATTCGGTTGGCGCCTACTGCCGGTGAACCGAGTAGGCGTGGTTCCCGAGATAGACCACCCAGTCGTAGCTCAGGGTGATGATGCGATCGGAGTAGCGCAGCCCGGTAGCGCCAACGCCGTAGTCGTAGAAGGGCTCATCGTCGCCTGAGTAGATTGAGTCGCGCACGAAGAAAACGCCCTGGTCGGTGCAGCCGCCCTGGGCGGTCATGTGGTTCTGGATCTTCTGCACGTAGCTGGTCATGCCCTCGTTGGTGAAGTGGGTGATGGTGCTGTTGACCATCGGGCATTGTCCCACCGAGCCGCCGTCGTCGTAGCCGACCACCACGTTGGCGTGCCAATAACCATAGTGATTGTAGATGACGATCACCGGGGTGTTTTTGCTTCGCAACTCGAACTTGATTCGGTCCACCACGTCGCGATCGATGATGCCGACGTTCCACTTGGCCTGGTCGCGCAAGGTCGCGTTCACGTAGACGCCCGGGTCGACGTAGATCAGCGTGCGATCGATTGTCGGGGTGGGGGCGAGGATGCTCTGCCAGTCCGTCGGCAGATCGATGTCCCAGTTGATCTGGCAGCTGCTGTTATCCATCGTGAAGGGGTAATCGGTGCTGAGCAACGCGCCGCCGTACTGGTTGAAGGTATAGAGCGTGTCGGTGATGAAGTAGGGCAGGCTCAGGTATTGCGCGGCGCTCATGATGTAGCGCTCCGATAGATCCGTCGGTCCACCGTAGGTGGGGTTGGTAACGCCCTGGCTCTGGTTGAGGAGGATCTCCATGGCGCCGGTGCTCGCCATGTTGAGACAGGAGCCGGCGTCGTACTGGTTCGGAGATGCCAGGGCGTAGGTCTCGAGGTCGTTGTCAGACGCGTACTGGAGCAGGAAGAAGAAGGGGGAGAACTCCAGGCGCCTGATGGAGACCACGCAGACCGGATCCGATCGGCCGTGGAGGAGGTCCTCGCGCTCCGGGATCTTGATGCTGAAGGTCGCCTCACAAGCCGAGGCGTGGGCGCCGGTGCAGAGCTGCCAGCTACCGGGGCTGGCGGTGCCAACCTCGACGGCCTCGCCGGCAGCCACGAGATCGAACCGCCCGTTGCTCAGCAAGAGGTCTCCGTCGTACTCGGCGATGGCCGGGTAGGCGACGTCACCGTCGAGGCAGGAAAAGTGGACGCGGCCCGTGGCGTCGGTGGACCAGTCGAAGCGGTCCGGACGGGGCGGGATCAGCGGTGCTACCAACGGCCGAGCGAAGGTGTAGACCTCGATCGTTCCGGGCAGCACACTGGTGTCAGCTGGGTTGCCCTTGAGGGTCACCCAGCGCAGGTTGGCCAGGGCCGCCAAGGCGCTGACGTCGGTGATGTTGTTCTCATCGAGGTTCACCCACTCGAGGTTGGTCGCCGAAGAGAGCGTGCTGACATCGGTGAGGTTGTTGCCGTAGAGCCCGAGCCCGCGCAGGTTGATCATCGTGCCCAGGGCGCTGATGCTAGAGATGTCGTTGGCGCCGAGTTGCTGGTACTCGTGGGCGGTGTGCCCGGTCAGCGGCCCGATACTAATGATGGTGTTCTCCCACAGGGAGAGATCCTCGAGGCCGGTGAAGTACTCGAGCCCGTCGAGGAGGGTGATGCCGCGATCCTGGCACTCGAGGCCCAGCAGGCCGGCGGCCATGGTCGGGGTGATGGTGCCGCTGGGGATGCCGAGCGCCTCGCGCACACAGGCCTCGAGTCCGGTATCGGCGAGCTGCACACCTGTGCCGCTGAAGACGCAGGCGCTGGTGTCAAAGGCGCAGCCCCCGGTGCAGGCGAGGCCGCCGCTGTCGAACCCGAGGCTGGTGCAGCTCTGGCCGCCGAGGGCGGTGCCGTCGCAGTTCTCTCCTGGCTCGATGGTGCCGTTGCCACACACCGCCGCCGGGGGCGCGCAGATCGCCGAGCAGGTGTGGTCGCAGTCGGAGCTGCTGTCAAAAGCGCAGGAGCCGTCGGCGTCGCAGGTGCCCTCGCAGGAGAAGGAGGCACAGGCGGGCCAGCAGAGGTAGGT
>JAUUZB010000902.1 GCA_030590185.1 Deltaproteobacteria bacterium | reverse complement strand
CAGGAAGAGACGCCGGGGCACGGTCGGCGGCGGCCAGGCTGCCCGCGTGCGCCACGTCCCTTTATTGATGACGTAGGTCTCCACCACGCCCCGGGGTTGCGCCAACGGCGCGCCGCGCAGGTGGTGGTCGAGCCAATCGAGGAAGAGGCGCAGCTGATCGCCGAGGTCGCGGCTGCCGGGAAGGTCGAGATCCCCAAAATCACGCTGCACGTGGCTCCACGGCCCAACGATCAGCTTGCTTTGGGCGCGATTATGGAGCCGCTCAAAGATGTCGAGTTGACCGCCGCAGAAGAACCCGTACCAGGAGGCTACCATCATCACCGGCACCGCCGTCCGCTCCGGCGCGCTGTGCAGCGCGGCCAACTCCGGCTGCCGCCAGAAGGGATCGCCTGATCCCTGGCTCGTCATCATCTCCCGGAACCAAGGGACGCGCTGTCCGAAGAAGCGCTCGTCGATCTCGATCATCGGCCGGTGGGAGAGAGCCTCCCTGAGGGCGCCGCCATTCTCGAAACGCATCTCGTTGTCCGGCATCACCGCCGCCCAGGCGGTGACGATCTCGTGGCGAAAAACACCGTTCTGATACGCCATGGTGTAGAAGTCGGTGCCGATCACGGGCGGGATGATCGTTTTGACCTCCGGCGGCAACGCGTCGGCCATCGCCCACTGCACCGCACCGAGGTAGGAGGGACCGAACAGCGCGAGGTTGCCGTCCTGCCACGGCTGGTCGATCAACCAGGCGAGTGTGTCGAGGCCATCGGCGCGCTCGTTGCGCAGCGGCGTCCACTCTCCCTCCGACGCGAACCGACCCCGCACGTCCTGATGAACGCAGGCGTAGCCGTAGCGGGTGAACAGCTTGCACAGCGTCTCGAAGGAGCGAAGGGTGTTGTAGGGACTGCGCACCAGTAGGGTTGGCCACGGCCCGGCGCCGGCGGGGCGGTAGATCTGGGTGGTCAGCCGGGCGCCGTCACGCATGGCGACCCGTTGCACCTCGCGCTCGCCAAAGTCGTGAGAGTAGGGCGGAAGGTCGCCGAGCCAGGCGACGAGCTGCCAGCGTCCCGCTCCGACTCCGAGTAGGAGCACGGCGATCGCCGCGAGCGCGCCAACAATCCAACGCCGTCGTCGTATCACCGTTCGAACCCCGCCGTCCTCCCTAGCACGGCGGGCGAGACAACGCCTCCCCATAGCGGCCGCCCGCCGGGGAATTTCCCTCGACAGCGGGCCGTTGGCCAGCGTAATACCGTCGGGCATTCAAAGGAGCTCCGGTGCGACTGCTCGCCTCACATCTGCTCGTGGCCTTGGTGGCGCTGGGCGTTGGCTATGCGGCTGCCCCGGAGCTAGCCGGATGGTTGGCGTCGGAGCCGCACCCGGTGGTCAACCCGCGCATCAACCGCGCGTCGGTGCTCTCGGTCGAAGAGGGTGGAGATCTGGAGGGCGGAGATCTGATCGCCTGCGAGCCCTACCGCAGCGACCTCCTGCGGTTGCAATTGCACGTCGAGGAGCTCGAGCAGATGTTGTCCGCCAGCGACGAGAACGGTGGCGGCATCGATTACCCGCCGGTGGACGCGCCCGTGGGCCTCGAGGCTCGCTTCAGGGAACGGGCTCTGCTGGAGGCCTTCCGCCGGGCGGCCAGCGACGAAGCCCACGACGTTGAGATCGCCAGCGTCGACTGCACCGAGTACCCCTGTATCATATACGGACACGTCCGGGACGAAGAGGACGTCCTGGAGGCCTTCTTGGCCGCGCCTGGGTTCGAGGCCTATCGGGAGGGGGCGGCAACCATGACCTTCTCCTGGGGCGACGCCCGCCTGCCGGAGATCGAGGAGCCGCGTCGCTATTTCGGCGCGGTATTCTTCCCACAGAGCGACGAGGACCAGCGCCGGGAGAAAATCCGCGGGCGCCTGCGTTTTCGCAGCCAGCAGATGTGGGAGGCGGTGCGAGGCGAGGGCGAGGGCCACTGAGCGAGCCCGTTTGCGCCGCGGCCGCCAGGTGCTAGACTGCAATCACCCGAAGCACGGCGGACACGGCATGACAAACAGTTTTCCTGGGCGCCCCTGGCGTCTCTTCGTCAATCTCCTGGTGCTGTTGGTGGCCTACCTGTTGGTGATGGCTAACTCGGCGCCGTCGGAGTGCGAGTCCTCCAGGGATTTTGAGGGCCGTTTCGACGTCACCACCGACTGCGGGATCGGTAGCGGCGAGCTGCGAACCAGCCGCATTCGGGTCGTGGCCGAGGGCAGCGACGCTCCCGGCGAAGGGGAATGGCGCACGACCGTCGAGACCGTATCGGGGGAGGAGATCGTGGCAAAGGTCGTCTCCACCGGTAACTGCCTCGCGACGGACAAGGCCGAGGTGCGCGCCTTCCGGATCTACGTGACCGAGAACGCATCCAGCTACGAGGTGGCCTACGTCTGTGGCTCGGCGGTTTACGGCACCCTCGGCACTACCTGTGACGAGGAGCTGGCCTGCGTTGACTGCGAAGAGGTCGACAACGCCTGCGACATCATGCTCGAGCCCGTGGTCACGAATCCTTGAGCGAGCGCGGGTGGACGTTCATCTGGCTGGTGGCCGCAGGGGCGTCCTTGATCCTGCCGGCCTGCGGATCAGCCGACGGTGGCCCGCCGGGCGACGTCGACGTCGACAGCGACGGAGATGGCGTCAACGACGATCTCGATCCTGAGCCAGACATCGCCTTCATCTGTGGCATCGGTGACGACGACGGCTGCGACGACTGTAGCCTCGAGGGCACCCGGGCTCCGGACAATGATGGTTATGACCCGGACGGGGATGGCGTCTGCGAGCTCGCCCTGGACCGCGACTGCGTCAATGGCGAGCACGCCGCCGACGATCCGAACCGGCTCGAGGCCTGCGCCATGCTCGCCATCGCCAACGCCGATCGCCAGCATTTCTCCGCTGAGTCCGGTGCCGCGGCGCCGCTGGTTTGGAGCGAGGCGATCTGGGAGGTGGCCATCGCCCACAGTCAGGACATGTGCGAGAACGGTTTCTTCGAGCACGACAACCTGCTCGGCCAGGACCCCAGCGCCCGGGCCGCCACGGCCGGGTTGGAGTATGGGCTGTCCGAGAACATCGCCCTGAATTTTGATCCGCGCAGCGCCGCCTTCGGTTTGATGTCAGAGCCGACCTGCGTCGGCCATCGCCTCAATCTGCTCGACCACCGCTCGCTGGAGGTCGGGATCGGCTACCACGTCTGCGACAATCCGGATT
>JAUUZB010000303.1 GCA_030590185.1 Deltaproteobacteria bacterium | reverse complement strand
GTGGTGCTCTTTGGCGGCGACCTCGAGATCAATGACACGTGGGAGTGGGACGGCACCAGCTGGACGGAGCGCGTGTCGGTTGCCGCGCCTTCGCCGCGCGACAACTTCGCCATGGCCTACGACGCAGAGCTGGAGTGGGTGGTGCGCTTTTGTGGGGGATGCCTGAGCGACTCCTGGAGCTGGGACGGCTAAACCTGGCTCCGGCGTTTCGGGCCGACCGCCCCCGTCGGGCGCGGAGGGGTGCAGATGGTGTTTCACGGCGTGCTCGGCCTCCCGTTGCTCTTTGGCGGCACCGATTGCACGGCGACCTTCCTCGACGACATGTGGACGGCGAGTCTCGCTCCCAGCTGGCCCGATGAGAGCTGCACCGGCGGCGACGACGAAGACGGCGACGAGCTCGCTGACTGCGCCGATCCGGACTGCAACGCCGAGCCAACCTGCGGACCCATCGAGCTTTGCGACGACGGCGTCGATAACGACGGAGATGGTCAGGTCGACTGCACCGATCCTAATTGTGGTGGAACGTCCTGCGCCGTTGGAATGCGGTGCGTGGCGGACAGTTGCCGCTGAAGGCACAAAGGACCTCGCCCACTACAACACTCCCCGCAGGTATCCGCCGTCCCGGTGTTCCCAACGGCAATCCTGCGAGAGCACCGCCGGACTCTCCTCAGCTCGAGCTGTCCTTCCCGCCCTGTGGTTGGCCGCCCAGCTGCCTTGCTCTGCGTCGCCCTCTTCGACGAGCAGGAGCCAGGCTCCGATGCACGGGAGTGGGCTCAGGGTTTTACTCGAAAGCGAGCGCCCCCACGTCCCAACGGTCACGATGCCGCCCGGCGGCATCGGTGTTAAACGTGGTGTATGGGCCTGAGCTCAGGTCGGTGCCGGCGTCAGTGGCGTCGGTGTCTCCTGGGCCAAGATTGTAGTTGCCTGTTGCGGCGGAGACGAAGGTGATCCCCGCGTTCAACACGGAGTCCGAACCGAGCGCGGAGTCATCGCTCGACAGATTGTGGGAGAAGTCGGTATCGCTCAGCGAGCTCGAGAAGGTGTAGTCTCGCACCCCCGAGCCCACCACTAGGTTGTTCTTGACCCGAAAGTGCTCGACCGCGGCGTAGCCGTTTAGCTGAATGCCATAGTCGAGTGAGTCCACCACCGTGTTGTTGAAGATCTGTAGCTCGATGTCCTCGGGCGTAGACTGGGCGATACCGCGGGAGAATCCCATCACGATGTTGTTGTACAGGACGATACGCGCCAGCCGGGGCCCGTTTACCCAGATACCGGCCTGCTCGACCCCTGACCAGTTGTCGACTGTCTTGCGGATGAGACAATTCGCGATGATGAGTTCGCCATCGCTCAGGGGGCCCTGATCGAAATCGTCGAAGTTGATGCCGCCGCCGTTTCCGGGTTGCACCGTCCGGGTGTTTTCAACCTGCAGCCCGTCGAGGCGCACATGGTTGAGGGGGGTGGTCTCGTTTTCGTTGTTGATGGTGCCAAAGTAGTCGGCATTGATGAAGCGCGTCTTGGTGGCGTCCCACACCCCCGCATGCCGTTGGCTCTCACCGACCTCGTCCGGTTCACCGGGTGCGAAGATTCTCAGATAGTGAGCCGGGCTCGAGATCCAGTCGCGCAGCCGGAAGCCCGTGTCTGGGGCGTCACCGTAGACCGAGATATTCCACTGCTGATCGGAGGCGGGCAGGTCTCTGCCGTCTACCCAGGTGTCGAAATCCCGGAGCTCGGCGGGGATGCCAGGGTTTTCCCGGCCGGCCTCGGCATCCGCGGTGCTGGTGTAGGCTCGATAGAGCTCCCAGACGGCCGTGGCTCCAAGATTGGCAGGCCGTTCCCCGCCGACCGTGCGGACCGCGAAGACTGTGCTCTCCGCCGTGGGGTCACGGGAGATGATAAACGCAACCTCGTCACCGGCATCGAGGTCGCCACCGCCGTTGCGATCCATGAGAAGCGCATCGCCCACCCCGGTGTGCGGCGGAAGCGGTGTTGAGAAGGTCGCGACGCCGGAAACCAGGGTCAGCGTGGCGCCGTCGCTGCCGGTCGCGAGTGCCTCAATGCTGCCCGGGCCCACCGAACGGAAAACTCGCCGCGGCGACGCCGGATCGTCGACGACCCAAACGTCGCCCACTGCGTCGTTCGCCACGTCCTCCAACTCCGGCGGGTCGAATCCCGAGCGTCCGCATGCCGCGAGGAATACGCAACTCGTCCACAACACCAACCGGAACATGGCGCTCAAGATATCACGGAAGTCACCGGGTCTCTCCATTTCCCACGACTCTCGTCCATGTCAGACCCGAGACGGACTTCGGGCGCATCATTCGGTATTGATCTGCGGTGGGTCTTTCCTATCTGGTTGGCCTGCGGGTCCTACGGAGAGGAGGGTGCATGAGGCGATGGATGGTGCTGCTGGTCCTGGCGGGATGCGGCGGCCGTGGCGGTGAAGCCTGCGTGTGTCCGATGGCGGCGCACGGGGCGAACGATGAAGCGGACCGCTGCCTTTGCTTGCCGTTGCTCCCGGCGACTGTGGATCCCGTCGAGACCACGCGCATCGACCTGGCAGATGGTGAGCGGCCTGACTGGCTGGCCATCAACGGGTCACTGGCGCAGGGGCCGGTGCGGGTGGTGTTCGCCGCGGATGGCACCTGGGATGAGCGCATCGTCGTGGACCGCACCGACGAGGGCACGCATCGCTTGGTGCTCGACGGCGGTGGTGGCGAGGGTCGCGCAGTTGTGGCGGGCATCACGACGGGCTTCGAGGAGGTGGTGATCAGCCACGTGACCGTGCGCGGATTCGAGATCACCGGCAGCCGAGACAAGGGTGTGTTCTGGCAGGCGGGCGACGAGGTGTTGTTGGAAGATCTGGTCGTGCACGACAACCGGGGCACCCCCGCCGTCAGCCTGAACTACGCCAATCGAACGGGGCATCGCTCCACCAACTTTTCGGTTCGCAACTGCCACATCTACAATGGCAACGGGGAGGGCCTGTACATCGGAGGGTCCGAGGGCGAGGAGCAGCCGGCGCATGAGGGGCTGCTGATCGAGAACAACCTCATCCACGACTTCTACAACGCGTTCGGCACCAAACACGATGGCATCAACGTCAAGGACCGCATCTCGGACGTGTTGGTGCGGCGGAACGTGGTGTTTCACACGGACTGGGGCATCGAGGTGGCGTCTCCCGGTCTGTATGAGCACAACCTCGTTTTCGACGTGGACCGCGAGGGCTTTCAGGTCGGTGACTTCTTCGGTGCCATCGCCGACATGCGCTTCGAGCACAACGCGGTGCTCGGGGTGGGGGAGGACGGCTTTCACCTGTCAGCGGAGCACTTCGGCGCCGAGCGTCTGTCCGTCTCCCACGCGACGATTCTTGGCGCCGGACAGGCGGGCGTACTGATCGCCGGTCCGTTCGGCGTGCAGGCGACTCTGGAGGACATCGTGGTCGCCGACGGGCCGGTGGGCTTTGACGGCTGGGACCAGGTCGATGCGACCATCGACGGCTGCTCGGTCTCCGGGCTCGACGAGGTAGACGACCGCGCGATGGATGGGCTTGCGGAGTGTGGCACGGTGCAGGTTGGAGACTGGAGTCGCCCTGCGGGGCCGGACAACGTCTTCTTTACGGCCGATGACCCATGGGTGCTCGAAGGCGTGGGGGCCCAACTGCCGGCAGCGCGCTGACCTGTATGTGGAAATGACATATAGTAGTGCCTGACACTACTATATTCTACTAAGGATTCTCAGCAAAATAAGACTTCAGCCCTTTAGCGAGCGAGGTCAGGTTCGGCTGCACAGCCTTCTTAACGACACCCTCGATCACCGGGAAGACCTTCTTGAACAACAGCCTCGGTACCTTGAACTTCTCCGGATGAATCGTGACCGTGGCCGTGACCTTGATCACCGTGCCGTCGCCGTCCGGGGTGAAGTAGTTGGTGCCGATGACGTCGTAGCCGAAGCCCTCGAGCTGGTAGTCGACGCAATGCTCGTCGTCCTTCCACAGGGCGCGGTCGGTCCAGACCATGATGTCCGCCGGCAGAAACTTGGCGACCATCCCCGGCACCTTGGCCTTGGCGCGCCATTTGTTTACCACGCGCAGGCGGGTGTCCGACTCGCGGTCGGTTGAGATTTGCGTTACCTCCTCGACGTCAGGGAGGTAGGGCAGCAACTTGGGCAGGTCGTCGCGGACCAACGGGTAGACCTGATCGACCGGATGATCGACGCGATCTTCACTCTCTATATACACGGGCGTCTCCCTGGCTGAGCTCGAACCGGGGCTGGGCTGCCCCGGGGTTGGCTAAACTAGCCCCGGCGCGGGCAGGAACACAAGCTAGCTGTAGTGGTGAACCTTGCAGCCGCAGCCGTCCCACATCCGGTCATAGATCTCGAGGCGCTCGGCGATGAAACGCTCAGCGGCGGCGGTGTCCTCGACTCGACGCAGCAGGTATTCGACGCGGTCTGACTTTTCCTGGATCAGGATCGCGTCGCCAACTCGCAGCACCCGGATCATGCCGTTCATCCCGGTGTCCTGCTCGCGCAGGGTCTCGGCTTCGCTGAGGAGCGCCTCTAGCTGGGCCGGGGTGATGACCAGATAGGGCGAGCTAGCGAGCTCGGTGAGGTGGTCGGCGGCGGCCATGGCGCATCCTTTGGGAAACGATACACTGTCCATGGGTAGGAGCCCGGGGCAACCCTAGAGGGTTCACGCCGCGTAACGTTCGCCAGCAGGAGGAGACGAATCCTCGGGCCAGAGATTGGCTCACATGGGGAAGGCGTCCGGGGGCGCTGGGAAGCTGCAACGGAATGACACGATGATTTCTTTGGACCTACTCGGCATCTTTGGCGGTGGACTGCTGACCTTTGTCACGCCCTGCGTGCTGCCGCTGGTGCCGGTTTATCTGGCTGCCCTGACCGGCGGCACGGTGCAGGACCTCCCGTCGACCACCCGCCTCCAACTGTTCGGCCGGGCGGTGTTGTTCAGCGCGGGTCTGGTGTTGGTCTTCTCCTTGATGGGGCTGGCGGCGTCGAGCGTCGGCGGGTTGTTGGTGGAGTACCGTGCCCATCTGATGACGATCGGGGGGCTCTTGATCCTCCTGTTCGGACTCAAGTTCCTCGGCTTGATCCAGATCCCGGTGCTCGACCGGGTGCTGCGCGGCGATGACCGGCGGCTCCAAACCCGGTTTGGTTGGTTGAACGCGCTGCTGATGGGCGTGTTGTTCGCCGCGGGCTGGTCCCCCTGTGTCGGGCCGATCCTGGGCTCGGTGTTGACCTACACCGCCTCGAACGCCGCCGACCCGTTCACCGGGGCCGCCTATCTGGCGCTCTACGGCTTTGGCTTTGCGCTGCCGTTGCTGGTCACCGCCGTTTTTGCGGGCGCGGCGATCGGCTTTCTGCGGCGGATCAACCCGCACC
The DNA here is from genome assembly GCA_030590185.1 of Deltaproteobacteria bacterium. The sequence continues at coordinate 601 of JAUUZB010000303.1, read as the reverse complement.
TGCCCAAAATCGAGCGTGCGGTTGGGGTGCTGTTGGTGGTGGTGGCCGCGACCTTTCTGTTCGGGTCCACCGGCGGCGAGCAAGCCGGCGCCCCGCACCTGGCCTGTGGACCGGCCAAGCCGCAGATGATCGAGATCTACTCCGAGACCTGCCCGATCTGCCAGGAGATGAAACCGGTGGTGCGCGGCATGGTCAACCAATGTCGCGACGACGAGGTGACCTTCCGTTCCCTCAACGTGCGCAATCCACAAAACGAAGCGTTGGTCGCCAAGTACCGCGTGGTGGGCGTGCCGACCTACGTGTTCGTGGATGAGAAGGGTCAGGAGACCGCGCGTCTCGTGGGCCGGCAGACCAGTGATGCCCTGGCCCAGGCCCTGTCGACCCTAGTCGGGCGCGAGTGCCCTGGGGTAGCGCCGCTGCCCGCGGTGATGGACGAGCCAGCGGCGCAGGAGGGTGCCGCGTGTGGCGCGGTGGCGGCCGTGGCGGTGGAGGATGGGGCCGAGTCTGGGGCGGCCTGCGCAGCGGATTGAGAGCACGACGCCGCACCGCGCAGTCGTTCGAGCATTGCCTGCGGGCCGAGTGGTTCGCTATGCTCCGGCCT